>JADFPM010000228.1 GCA_022562335.1 Chloroflexota bacterium | reverse complement strand
CCACCCACAGCGTCGAAGACCAGGGGATCAAATGGGAGAACGTTGGCAAAAACGGCCTCTACAGCACCTTCCGCTGGTCGGGGCCTTAGAAGATCTCATTGGCGGCGTGGTGTTGGGGTTGGCGCAGTCGAGTGATTCGAGACCGGTTGACGCTATCAGGGCGCGGTTTTTAAGTTCACCAATTCCCAATCACAGCAGAGCTTTGATCTTTCTGGCGTATTCTCCTCTGGCCTCTAGACCAGGGTCTACGTGTTTCCCCCAATCGATCCGGACGTTGTCGTTGTCGAATCTTGGGATTATGTGAAACTTGTAGTGTTCCATCAGGTTGTAGCCTTTGCGGTATATGTCGTCATCCGATAGGTGCGTGATCGCGTCGGGCTGGCAAACCTTCCTGACAGCTTCCGATATGTTCTTGGCCGTAAGGAATATATGGGTGGCCACATTATCGGGTAGGTCTGTAAAATCAATGAAATGGTCTCTTGGAATCACCAGGGTATGGTACGGATTTATCGGGTGCAGAGGGACGATAACGTAGGAGATTTCATCTTCATGCACCACCACCTCTGAGTCATGGAAGTTACAAAATGGGCAGTTCTCTTTGCTTGTCACCGATCGCCGTCCCCGCTCCTCTAACCTGACACCCCTTCCGCGTCCCGGATGGCCCGCCATACCTTTTCGGGGGTCAACGGCATGTCGATGTGGCGTATTCCCAGGTCCGACAGCGCGTCCAGCACCGCGTTGGTCACCGCCACGGGAGAGGGCACCGTCGATACGGACCCCACCCCCTTGGCGCCCAGCGGGTTGGTCGGCGATGGGGTGTCGATGTTTTCCATGACCAGGTCCGGCAGGGTGGTGGACTTGGGCATGGCGTAATCCATGAAGCTGGCGGTCAGGGGCTGCCCATCGGGACTGTAGACCATCCCTTCGGTCAGGGCCTGGCCCACGCCCTGGGCGATCCCCCCGTGGATCTGGCCCTCCACCAACAGGGGGTTGATGATGCGGCCGCTATCGTGGACCCCCCAGTATTTGAGTAACTCTACGTGGCCCGTCTCCCGGCTCACTTCCACCACGACTATATGGGCGGCAAAGGAATAGGGGGATTCGGGCAGGGTGAAGCTGCCGCTGAAGTCCAACCCCGCCTCCACGCCTCCGGGCAACAGTTCTTGATCATGGGCGGCGGCGGTCAACTGCTCAATGGTCATCCCGTCCTGGGGCCTGTCCTTGTGGAATACCTTGCCTCCCTCAAACGAGATGTCCTCCGCATCGCAGTCCAGCAGATGAGAGGCGATCAGGGCCAGCTTGGCGCGGGCCTCCCGCAACACCGAGTACAGTGCCGAGCCGCCGACGATGAGGCCCCTGCTGGCGCTGGTGCCCACGCCCGTGGGGAATAGGGCCGTGTCGCTGTGAACCACCCGGACCTGGGAAGGCTCGACGCCCAGTTCGTCGGCCACGATCTGGGCAAAGGACGTTTCGTTGCCCTGGCCGTGGGGCGACAACCCGGTGAACGCGGTGATCTGGCCCGACCGGTCGATCTGCACCCGGGCGCTTTCGATCCTGTGGTCCCCCGTAGACCCCGAAGATTTCAAAACCGTGGCCAAGCCGATGCCGATGGACGTCCGGCCGGGACCATCTTCCCGCGAGCGCTCAATGGCGCGCCGCCGCCAACCGGCGTAATCGGCCATATCCAGGGCCCGGTCCAGGCCTTCCTCGTATGCCCCCGAGTCGTAGGCGGTCCCCGTGGCCGTCAGGTAGGGGAAGGCATCGGGGGGAATGAAGTTTTTCTTTCGGATATCCGCCGGGTCCATACCCAGGTCCCGGGCGGCCAGGTCAAGGGTCCGTTCCAGGCATAAAGCGGATTCCGGGCCGCCGGTGCCCCGGTAGGCCCCGGTGGGGGTCTTGTTGGTTATCGCCGCCAATAGCTCAACGCTCACCGCCGGTATCTTGTAGGGACCGCTGATGCGCCGGACGGCGTTGAAGGGCGCCGAAGGAGTGGTGAGGAGAAAGAATGCCCCGGTGTCGGCGATGATCCGCACCCTCATGCCCAGGATGGTGCCGTCTTTTTGGAAGGCCATCTCCATGTCCAGGGTTTGACCCCGGCCGTGGTAGGCCAGCATGTTCTCCTGCCGGGTCTCCACCCATTTGATGGGACGTTCCAGCATCACCGACAGGTAGGGCACCAGCACGTCTTCCGAGTAGATGCAGTCTTTCATGCCAAAGCTGCCGCCCACGTCCGGGGCGACGACCCGAATGGTATCGGCGGGCCGGTCCAATGTCTCGGCCAGGTAGTCTCGGACCCGGTGCGGCGCCTGGGTGGAGTTCCATACGGTCAGAGAATTCGATTGCGCTTGATAATCGGCGATTATCCCCCGGGTCTCCAATGGGGCGGGGACCACCCGCTGGGAATCGTATTTCTGCCTGATCACGTGGTCTGCCCGGGCGAACGCGGCTTCCACGTCGCCGCCTCCCTGCCGGGCGCGGATGGCCACGTTGCTGCCCAACTCTGGATGTATCACCGGACTGGTGGCGGACACGGCCTCATCCGGGTCGATCACCGGCGGCAGGGGTTGGTAATCCACCGTGATCGATTCCAATGCCTCTTGCGCCAGGTACCGGTCTTCGGCCACCACCAACACCACGGCTTGCCCGGTATAGCACACCTTGCCCTTGGCCAGCAGGGGGTGCGAGGGCGGGTTCATCGCCTCCACCATCCGCTCTCCTGCCATGGGCCGGGAAGGCAGGTCTTGCAGGACGCCATCAATGTCTTCGGCGGTCAAAACGGCCACCACACCGGGCAGATTGCGGGCGGCGGACACGTCCACCGGCCGGATGATGGCGTGGGCATAGTCGCTGCGAAGAACGGCGGCGTGGAGCATATTGGGCAGGGTGATGTCGGCGATGAAAGACCCCTGGCCCGTCACCAGCGGAGCGTCTTCAAACCTCTTGATCGCCTGACCGACATAGCTCATGTCTTACTCCCTCGCAATCTACAGCGTTAACGTGTTATCGGGATGGTGATTCTCAAATGGGCCGGTATGCCGGCGGAAACAGGCCTATTGGGCACGCGCCGGAACGGGTCACCGGTGGTCCGCCACGACCTTCCCATCCTTGAATACCAACAGCAACCGGCGGAGGTTTTGGATGTCGGCCAGGGGGTTGTCCGCCACCACGATCAGGTCCGCCAGCTTGCCCTCCTCCACGGTTCCCAATTCGCCGCCAACCCCGCACAGCTCCGCGGCGTTTCGCGTTGCGGCGGCCAGCGTTTGCCAGGGAGTGGCGCCCGCCTTGACCCACAGCCCCATTTCCAGCAGGGCGGAATCGGCGATGGGATTTATGTCCGACCCCAGGGCCATTTTGACCCCGGCCGCCAGGGCTTGCTGGAACCACTGCCGGTGCTCCTGGGAGGCCGCCTCCGCCCGGACCACCAGGTCCGGCGCCAGGTTCTTCCTTTCGGCGTATTCCTTTTCCCATTCGGACGTTGCCTGGCTGGGAGTCAGGTGGGTGATGCTCAGCGTGGGCACGTACCAGGTGCCGTTGTCCAGAAGCATGCCGATGGTTTCTTCGTCCATGATATAGCCGTGTTCCACGCTGTGGGCGCCCAGCCGCACCGCCGCCTTGACCGCCTGGGGGTTGGTGGCGTGGGCCATCACCTTGAAGCTCCGCTGATGGCACAACGCAAAAGCCGTCTCCAGCTCTTCCGGCAGCAGAAAAGAATCGGTGTGCCGGTCCCACCGGGGGCCCATGATACCGCCGGACAGGTTCAGCTTGATGTGGTCCACGTCGTTTTTCATCTGGTCGCGGATGGCCTGGGCGAAGCCGTAGGGACCGTCGCACTCCCTGGCCAGTCCCGAGGTCAGGAAATGACCGCCGGTGGTGGTCAGGAAATTGCCGCAGGCGAAAACCCGGGGCCCCGCCGCGCCGGGAACCGAGAAGGCCCTTTTCCAGGCCACGTCCATGAAATCGGCCGCTCCGCCGCAGCGCACGCCGGTGACTCCGGCCTGGGTCAGTCCCCGGGAAAGGTTTTGACCGAACAAGGCCGTTTGCTGGGACATGGTGGTCCCCGGAGGAAACGGGTGCTCCGGATGAATATGGACATCCCACAGCCCCGGAAGCAGGTAAGCTCCGGCCAAGTCGATGACCTGGTCCGTAGGTCCGGCGGATTCCCCAGGTCCCAGGATCTCAACGATACGCCCGTCTTCGATGACGACGCCGGCGCCGGGTTTGGGTTCCGGAGTGATGCAGTCGATGACGTTGCAATTGGTCAGCGCCAGGCGCATTTCATTTCCTCCGAATGCCGACCGCCGGTTGCGTGCCCATGAGTGGACTCCGTGGTTTGTTCGCAACGATTTGTGTCATAGTAGGATTGCCGCACAAGGGAGTCAATCACAGCCCCTCATTCCGGGATAAGGACCGGCCATTCCATTCCGCGCAATCGTCGTGGATAATGAAGCCTCTTACCATCAGACGAATCTAGGGATAGCGTTCCCACGCAGCTAGGAGGACGAAAATCATGGCTACATCTGAGCAGCAAGGGGTAAACGAGGAACAGTTTGCGATGATGACCCGCTTGGCCGGGTTGAACATGAGCCAGGAAGAGATCGACGAGCTCAAGCCCATGTACGATCTTTACTCTGAATACATTCGGCTGGTTCACTCGGTCGACTTGCAGGCCGAGGAGATCGGCCTGACCTTTCATCCCGACTGG
>JADFPM010000227.1 GCA_022562335.1 Chloroflexota bacterium | reverse complement strand
TGGCAAGACGCCGCTTGGTGCATCTTTGTGTAAAGGCGAGAGCTTGAATAGCCGGTTCGGCGAAGCTCTGAATGGCGGCCAGTAACGATCGGCCCTGCCACCATTGATTAGCCGCGGGCCTTGGTCGATGTTTCGTGCGCTGTTTGTCGAGGTATACCCACTATAATCTTGGCCTAGACCCAGAACAGGGAGGCAACGATGTCCTTTGGTTGGGCAATCATCAGCGCCGGCGACTTTGCCGACTCCAGGGGCGCCCCAGCTATAAACCAAGCCCAGGGCGCGGAATTGGTTGCGGTATCCAGCCGGGACCAGGGCCGGAGCGACATCTTCGCCGAAAAGCACGGAGCCAAAGCCGCCTATGCCTCGGTGGAGGACGTGCTGAGCGACTCCAGGGTGGACGCCGTCTACATAACCTCGCCCAACCACTTACACACCCTCTATACAACCATGGCCGCCAACGCGGGAAAACATGTGCTGGTGGAGAAGCCCATGTCGCTAACCGTGTCCGAAGGTGTGGAGATGGTGAAGGTGTGCCGGGAACGGGGCGTGAAGCTGGGCGTTGGGTTCCACCTGCGCCACCACCCGGGGCACATCGAAGCCCGGCGGCTGGTGGCAGATGGCACGCTGGGCACCATCGCCCTGGCCCGGGCCCAGTTGGGCTCCGGCGACAGAGGCGAGGTACGGCCCGAGCCACGGGCCGGGCTGCGGGATTGGTGGACTCAACCGGAGCTGGTCGGCGGGGCCTTCGCCACGATAGCCCTGGGCGTCCATTGCATCGACGACCTGCACTTCATCTTGGGGCAGCGGGTGGTGGAGATTGCCGCCATCACCGATGGACACACCGCGGAGCGGCCCCTGGAAGACCTGGCCACCATGTGCCTGCGCTACGATCAAGGAACCATTGGGACGATAATTTGCAGCCTGCGCCTGCCCGATTCCCAGAACGATGTCGCCATTTACGGCAGTGACGGCAAGATTGTGCTGTCCGGCGCCTCGTGGCCGCGCCTGGAAGGGGAATTGCGGGTGTCCAGCGAAACGGTAAACACCACTGTTGCTTATGAACGGGACGGGGTGGTCCTGGTCACCTGGAACGTCGAAGACTTTCAGCGGGCCATGGCGGAAGACCGGGAACCGGCGGCCTCTGGGATCGACGGCCTGAAAGCGGTGCAGGTAACGGTGGGAATGGTTGAGTCCGCGACAACGGGCCGAACCGTGAAGCTGGACCTCCTGCCTGTGCAGGCGTAAGGAGGGTTTATCCCGCCCCCCTCTTACCATCCTCCCTTTAATACTCGATGATGGCCCGGCCGAGGATCTCTCCCGATCTCAGCGCCTCGCAGGCATCGTTGATATCCTCCAGCCGGTAGCGCCGGGTCACCAGTTTGTCCAGGGGGAACTTCCCTTCCCGGTGCCACCTGAGAAACATGGGGAAGTCTTTTTCCGGATAGGTCGCCCCCAAGCTGCCCCGGTATTGGCGCTGGTGGGACACGAACAGCCTGGAATCGACGGTGATGTCCCATCCGGGCAGGCCGATCAAGATGGCCATGCCGCCGTGGTTGTCGGCGCCGGGCCCGCCGCCCCGGGTGGAGGGCAGTATCTGCTCGTTGGTCACCTTCAGCCCTATCGCGTCCAGGGCAAAGTCCACCCCGCCGTTGGTGATCTCCTGGATCGCTTCCACCGGGTCGGTGCGGGAAGCGTTTACCACGTGGGTGGCGCCGAACTCCTTGGCAAACTCCAATTTATCGTCTTTCAGGTCCACGGCGATGATGGGGTAGGCCTCCAATATCGACGCCATGCCCACGGCGCACAGCCCCACCCCGCCGACGCCGAAAACCGCTACCGAGTCTCCCGGCCGCACTTTGGCGGTGTTCAAGATCGCGCCGGCGCCGGTCAGCACCGCACACCCCACCAGGCAGCTGACGTCGGTGGGGTCGTCGTGGGATATGGGGATCACGTACTCCCCGCTGAGCAGGACGTCCTCACCCCAGGTGTACACGTTGCCGTGGACCAGTTCTTCCCGGTAGGTGACTCCCGACGTCACCGGGTTTTGCCGGCCCCTGATCGGTGTCCGGGGCACCCAGGTCACGATGGCGTGGTCTCCCTCTTTGACGTGGGTCACGCCGCGGCCAACCCCGGTGACGATGCCAGTTCCCTCGTGTCCCAGCACCATGGGGCGGGGCATACCGGGACTCTCCATGTTATGAAGCTGGGAGTGGCAGATGCCGCTGGATAAAAGTTTGATCGACACCTGGCCGGCTTCGGGATCGGGAACCTCCAGTTCCACCAACTCCAGCGGTGCGTTCGGCGCGGTTTGAATCGCCGCTTTGGTCTTCATGGTCCCTCCATTTCTAACATGATGAATCCCGTCCTGCATCGATGCGGTGGCCTCACTTGCGATCTCGCCCCCATCCTAACCTTCCCCCGTGAAGGGGGAAGGGATAAGTCCTCTCCCCCTCGACGGGGGAGATTTAGAGTGGGGGTGAAATCACATTGCTCATTTCATCATCAACGAAACAAAAGCCCGTTGGCTCGTGGCCCACCGGTATTATCAAAAACCGGCGGTGAATCTTCCCCACTGATCTTCCCACCGCTCCGCCAGGGCCAGTTCATCCTGCCGGAACCCGTAACCTTCCGAGTCTTCGCCTTGGTAATGGTCCCGGTACCAATCCACGGTGGCCTGGATCCACTCCTCCACCGGAGTGGTGACTATCCCGAAAGATTGCTCCGCTTTGGAAAGATCGTGGATGTTGTTGACCGGGCGGCTCATGGGCGGGGCGTAGGAACTCAGGCCTCCTTGCTTCTTGATCACGTCCATGGGAACGTAGGTGATCCTGCATTCCGCGCCCGCCGCCTGCCAGATGAGATTCGCCCACCGCCGCAGGTTCATGATCTCCGGCATGGCCACGTAGTAGGTCTGGCCCAGGGTCTGGGGGGCGTCCAGGATGCGGATGAAATTCGCCGCCGCATCGGCGGAGTACAGGGTACGGTATGCTCCCAACGCGTCCGGCGGTATGATGACGCCGCCGCCGTCCAGCGCCCGCTGCACCCACCACCACATCCGCCCGGTGGGGTCGCCGCTGCCCATGACCGCAGGCACCCGGACGATGGTGTAGGGAAAGCTGGCATCGGGTGCATTGGCATTCTCATCCAGCCATTTTTCGCAGTGGCGTTTGCCCACGGCGTAAGGGTCCAATCCTTGAGGATAGCTGTAATCTATGGTAGACCAGTCCACGTCGGCTTCGTTGTAGGGGCAGCGGTTTAAGAAATCCACCGCGCCTTCCAGGTATACCGACCCGGTGCTCACCATCAGGTAACGTCCGATATTCCCGCGAAATGTCGCGACGGCCGATTCCACGTCCTCTTTTTTGTAGGCTTGGGTGTCGATGACCGCGTCGAATCGCTTACCCTTGAGCTTGGCCGAGAAATCTTTCTCGTTTTCCCGGTCTCCCTGGATATGCTCCACCCGGTCCCACCATTCCGGCCGGGACGTCCCCCTGGAAAAAACGGTCACGGCATCGCCCCGGTCCAGCAGCAGTTTCACGGTGATCCTGCCCATGTATCCCGTGCCGCCGATCATCAGAATATTCACTGTGTCTCTCCGTGTTGTATTACTGGCGGGTTAGCAACCTTTGGAACAACCGTATTATGATAGCCTCTGTCAATCGGCAAAAGTAGCTGGGCCATTTGCCCAACCCGGCCAACGGAGGAAACCATCCATGGAAGGAAAAACCATCGGACTAGCCATCGGCGGGAGTAAGGTCGCCGACGTTCAGGCAGCCGTCCGGCAGGCCGAACAGGCAGGGATCGACGCCGTCTGGATGACCACCGGCGGAGCTCGCCTGGACAGCCTCACCCTGTTTGCGGCAGCGGCGGGCGGGACCACCAACATCAAATTTGGCACATCCATCGTGCCGATCTACCCCCGCCATCCCCTGGTGATGGTGCAGCAAGCCCAGGTGGTGGCCCAGATGGCGCCGGGCAGGTTCAGATTGGGCGTGGGACCCAGCCACCGGCCTCCCATGCGCGCCATGGGCATACAGATGCCCAGTCCCCTGGGGCACCTGCGAGATTATCTGCGGATACTCAAGGGACTGCTCCAAAAGGGTGAGATCGACTACCAGGGCGAATATTTTCAGGTCAAAGACAGGCTGGCCGAACCGGTGGATGTACCGGTGATGGCCTCCGCCCTGCAACGAGGCTCGTTCGAGCTTTGCGGCGCCGAGGCCGACGGGGCCATAAGTTGGGTCTGCCCAGCCTCCTATCTGAGAGACGTGGCGTTGCCCGCCATGAAGGTGGGAGCCGACCAGGCCAACCGCCCGGTGCCGCCCCTGATCGCCCACGTGCCGGTGTGCGTCCACGACGATGACGCCGAGGTAAGGTCCGCCTTCCGGGAGCAGTTTGCGAACTACCCCACCTTGCCTTTCTACCGCCGTATGCTGGTCAGCTCGGGCTATCCCGAAGCCTCCCAGGCCACCTGGAGCGACGCCATGATCGACGGACTGGTGGTTCACGGAGACGAAACCAAGGTGGCCCAGGGCCTTCGGGACATCCTGGCCTTCGGCGCGTCCGAGGTGTTGGTGTCGCCCATCCTGGCGGGGGCAGACCAGGCGGGCTCCCTCGACCGCACCTCACGGCTATTGGGCCAGATGGCCGGGAATGCCACGGGGTGAGTGAGCCTGGTAAGGTCTTTCTCTAATGATGCTGGT
>JADFPM010000226.1 GCA_022562335.1 Chloroflexota bacterium | reverse complement strand
CACCAGTGGATCAAGGTCCATCCTGCGGTGACGTTTCGTTGCCGCCCGTTCAGCTGCACCGACTGGTCCTCTTTTACCCTGACCCAATAGAGTTGGTCCGGCACCAACGTCGAAAGCCTGTTTTTGCCGGTGAATCCGGGGCTGGGGCTGAAGAATTCCCACGAACGCGCTCCGCTGTCGTAAGACCAAACCACCACCAGGTTGTCTCCAAGGGGAGCCAAAAGGACGCTGGGTCCGGGCGCCGGGGTCGCGGCAGGCGTGGGCGGTAGCACCGGCGTTGCCGTCGCCGGCGGCAGAGGTATCAACGTGGGAGTAGGCGTTGGCGCAGGGGTGGCGGTGAACTCCGGGGTCGGGGTGGCTGCGGGGGTGGACGTAGGAGCAGGAGTCGCTGTTGGGTTGGCCGCCGTAACTGCCACCAGCAGACTTACCGTTTTTTCCACGCCTCCCGCCGTTACATTCACCAGTTGCAATCCCTTGGTCAGCACGGGCACCGCAGCGTCAACGGAGAATCCCCCTCCCGCGTCTACCAAGGGCGCCGGCGAAGGCAAAACCGATATCCCGCCGATGGTCATTTTGGTAATGGTGGTATAACCGACAAAACTGACTCCGGTGATGGTCACTCGGCCCCCGGTTACGCTGGTGGCCGGCGATACATTCAATGTCCGGGCGGGTATCTTGTGTGTGACGGTTGCCGCAGCCACCATGGGACAGCCTGGGGTGGTGGCTTTGATGGTGTTTGTAGATAGGAGGGCCACGTTGGTTGGCGATTGGATCACCGTGGTGAATGACCCCGTGGCGCCGGGACTCACCTGTTTGATAAGCCTGGCGCCGTAGGATATGTCCACCGTGGTGCAAAGCATGTTGTACCGTGAGGTTCCGGCGAACCCCGAACCGGTGATGGTGAGTTCGCCGCCTCGGCCGCTTTCGGGTGGGTCCACGGTGATCTTACGTTGTTTGATCATCCACGCTCCCCAGCCCGACCTTTCGGCATCGTCGACCACCTTAAGAATAAGGCCGATGCCGGGGGTGGTCACGTAGGTCTCCGGAAGGATGATGGCGACGGTGAGCACCCCATCGCTGTCCAGGTCTATGGGGTACCTGACGTAGGGCGATTTAAGCAACTTGCCATTTATCATGATCCCGCTTTTCCCTTCGCCGGTGATCTGATGGACCCCCAATGGACCATTACCCCCGGGGCTGGTGGAGGGGCTAAAACCCAACCCCCTCAGGATAACGGTCTCATTGGGGGAAGCCGAAGTTGGGGAAAAGCTGATCTCCGCGGCCAACACTTTGACGGTGGTGGTCCGGTCTCCCCCCACTGAAAGGTTGTTCACCACCAACTCGTGGGACCCGTAAGGCGCTTCCAGCGGGATCTTGGTGGTGAAACTGACTTCTCCGGAGGCATCGGTGATGGGCTGAATGCCGGTGGCGCCAAACACACCCGGAACGGAAAGACGTATCCCGCCGAGGGTCACCGAGCCCCCGTGGATCAAGCGGCCCGCTGGAAGGCCCCGCAGGGCTATCTCGATGGAATCCCCGGTATAGAACTCACTGGGTGTGACAGTGATATTGGGCGCGGACTGAAAAACCGGCGCGGCAAAAACGAACGTCGCCCAACCCAGCGCCGCAATCGACGCGGCCATCATGGCGAATACGGCGCGCCGGACCGCCGGTTTCAGCCGGGTCCAGGCGTCGAATCCCTGGGTGAACCCCTGGGCCGGGTTGCTCCCCGGGCTGCTTGATATTGCGCTATGGGCAGCACGCCTAACTCTCATACCCGCCTTCCCATTCCCATCATCGATTTCTGTGCGAAAAACCGAAGGTGAACGTTCAAGTGATTCATGGCCAATTTGAACCTAGCACGTACGTTTTTTAATATCCAGGGCGTCTGCCAATCGACACGTTCGGGATCAAAGGGTATGATGACCGCTATTGAATCTAGACCGCATCACTGAACGAACGGGCCGCCGTTGGTATCGGCGCCAAAGGAGATTTCAATGCGTGGAGTAGCGATAGTCTCACCGGTCCGCACCGCCGTGGGCAATTTCGGCGGCGCCCTGCGAAGCGTGTCCGCGGCCGACCTGGGAAGCCTGGTCATCAAAGAGGTGCTGGAACGCACCGGCCTGGATCCGGCCAAGGTGGACGACGTTATCTTGGGCCACGGCTACCCCAGCGGAGAGAACCCGGCCATCGGGCGTCTGGTCGCCTTGAAAGCGGGCCTGCCCATCGAGGTCCCCGGTTATCAATTGGACCGGCGGTGCTCCTCGGGCCTGCAAGCCATCTTGAACGCCGCCATGCTGGTCCAGACGGAAAACGCCGACGTGGTCATCGCCGGAGGCGTGGAAAGCATGAGCAACGCCGAGTTTTACAGCAACGAGTCCCGCTGGGGCGCCCGGTTCGGTTCGATAACCCTCCATGACCGCCTGGCCCGGGCCCGGGAGACCATATCCCCGGAAGAGCGTTTCGGGGTCATCTCCGGGATGATCGAGACGGCGGAAAACCTGGCCAAGCAGTACGAGGTGTCCCGCGAAGAGCAGGACGAATATTCCCTGCGCAGCCACCAAAAGGCGGTGGCGGCCTCGGAATCCGGGATATTCGATTCCCAGATCGTGCCGGTGCCCATACCCCAGCGGAGGGGCGATCCGGTGAACTTCGACAAAGACGAGGGACCCAGGGGCGATACTTCGGTGGAAGCGCTGGGCCGGCTTCGTCCCATAATGGGCGAAGGCACGGTGACCGCCGGCAACGCCAGCAGCCAAAACGATGCCGCGTCCGTCGTCATGGTGGTGGCCGAAGACAAGCTGGAAGAGCTGGGTCTCAAGGCCATGGGGTATCTCAGGGGTTGGGCCGTCACCGGCTGCCATCCCGCCTACATGGGCATCGGCCCCGTGGCGGCGGTGAACAAGGCCATGGGCAAGGTGAACATGTCCCTGGAAGACATGGACCTGATTGAGTTGAACGAGGCTTTCGCGGCTCAAGTGCTATCGGTGCTTCGGGAGTGGAAATTGCCCAACGAGGACAAGCTCAACGTCAACGGCTCGGGGATCTCTCTGGGCCATCCCATCGCCGCCACCGGCGCCCGGATACTGACCACCCTGCTGTACGAGATGGAACGGCGGGATGTTCAATGGGGCCTGGAAACCATGTGCGTGGGCGGCGGCCAGGGCGTTGCGGCGGTCTTCGAGCGGAAGTAAAACCTCACCCTCGTACCTTCTCCCCATGGAGAGGGCCTTTCGTCAGGCCACAGTGAAGTCTTGGAGTAAATATGCCGGATAACGATGTCGCCGATGTGTTGATCATAGGCGCCGGCGCCTCGGGAGGCGCCTTCGCCTGGAGTCTGGCCGAGGCGGGCATCAAAGTGGTGTGCCTGGAGCAGGGAGGATGGGTGCCGGACAACCTGTTCCCTATCAGCGACCCAGACGCCCAGTTGCACTTGCAGACAGACTTCCACCCCGACCCCAGCGTCCGGCGGCTGCCCGAAGATTATCCTATAAACGATACGGAAACCCCCATCGCGCCGCTGATGTACAACGCCGTGGGCGGCAGCCTGATCCACTGGGGCTCCCACTTTCCCCGCTTTCACCCATCGGATTTCCGGGTCAGGACCCTGGACGATGTGGCCGACGATTGGCCCCTGACCTACGAGGAATTGGAGCCCTACTACGACCTCAACGACCGGATGACCGGCGTATCCGGCCTCAAGGGAGACCCGGCCTATCCGCCCAAAGCGGATCGGCCCTGCCCGCCCCTGTCCATACGCCCCGCCGGCCAGGCCATGGCCAAAGGGTTCGACAAATTGGGCTGGCACTGGTGGGCTTCGGATACGGCCATATCCTCGGTTCCCTACGACGGCCGCCCGCCCGACACCGGCGGATTCCTGCGCTCCATGGCCAGCACCGATCTGAATTATTGGCCCAAGGCGTTGGCCATGGGCGCCGAATTGAAGACCCACGCCCGGGTGAGGGAGATACTTGTCGACGCCGCCGGGAATGCCACGGGCGTTTTGTATTATGACGACCAGGGCCAGTTGAGAGAGCAGCACGCAAAGGTGGTGGTGCTGGCCTGCAACGGCGTGGGCACCGCCAGGCTTCTGCTCAACTCCACCTCCTCCCAGTTTCCCGATGGGCTGGCCAACAGCAGCGGGCTGGTGGGCAAAAACCTGATGCACCATCCCTGCGGCATCGTGGTGGGCATATTCGACGAGTGGTTGGGGACCGAGGCGGGAAATCCCCGGGGCAGCACCATGTTGAGCCAGGAGTTCTACGAGACAAACCCCGACAACGACTTCGTGCGGGGGTACGACCTGCAGGTCTTGGGCGCCGCGGAAGCTCCCCTGGCCACGGCACTGGGTGGCTTGCTGGGTTTGCGTATTCCATGGGGAACAGCCCACCACCGGGAATTCAAAGAGCGGTTCGGCCGGGCGGTGGGGTTGACCATCATGACCGAGGACCTGCCCGAAGAGCACAACCGGGTCACCCTGGACCCGGTGCTCACCGACAGCAACGGCATCCCAGCCCCCAAGATCAATTACACGGTGAGCGCCAACACCACCCGGATGATGGACCATGCGGTGGAAAGGGGCACCGAGGTGCTGGAGGCCGCCGGGGCGAAGCGAGTGCTTTCTTCCAACCTGCGCCGCAACGCTGGCTGGCACCTGTTGGGCACCGCCCGCATGGGAGACGACCCGGCGAATTCCGTGGTGG
>JADFPM010000225.1 GCA_022562335.1 Chloroflexota bacterium | reverse complement strand
GGTGCGTCTATCCCCCCGGTGGTTGATGAAAAGCGCCGGCTGGTCTTTCTTAGAGGATAGCAGGCTTTCACGATGCTTGACGATGTAACGCTTTAATTGGGTTACCGCCTTGGGATACAGGTATACGATCCTTTCCTTGGAGCCCTTGCCCCAGCACCGCATGTAGCCTTCCTGGAAGTCTATGTCCTGCACGTTTAAAGACACCAGCTCGCTCACCCGCAGGCCGGTGGCGTACAGCAGTTCCAGGATATTGGCGTCCCGCTGGCCTTCCGGGGTGCCGGACAGGGATGCCAGGTCCAGGAGGGTGGTCACCTGGTCCTCGGTGAGGCATTTGGGCAGGGACCGGCCCACCCGGGGGGAACCCAGGGATTCGGTGGGGTCGGCGGCAACGGTCCCGTTTTCGTTCAGGAAACCGAAGAACGACTTTAGGGAGGCGACTTTTCTGGCGGTGGTGGTGTCCCGGTATGCCTTCCTGCCACGAAGGTCTTCGATGTATTCGTTGAGCAGGTCCAGGTCAACCAGGTCCCAGGGTCTTTCGCCGTCGGTGGCGCCGTTTTCGTGTTCTTTGAGGAAGTCCCAGAACTGGGAGAGGTCGTTGCGGTAGGCTTCCGTGGTGTTGCGGGAGAACCCTTTTTCGACAATGAGGTGCTGTAGGAACGAGGTGATTTCCTTGTCCATGAGTAAGTATCCTTTCGCCGGTGGCATAAAAAGCCGGTGGCGCATTTTGATGGAATGGTCGGCAAAGCCGCCATACCAGTTATCAGGTCGCGAAAATATTAGCATAATATAAAATTCTGGCCAAAGGTTATGTTTTACGGGATTTGGGGAATCTGGCGCATTTTTACCCGGAAATATCCCAAAACGAAAAAAGGGCGGGTACTCAGACCCGCCCTAGGCTCGGGCAATCACCTGTTAAATGAAACCGTCAGCCGGTGGCCAATACAACCGTGCCGGTGGATGACAGGGAGCCCCCGGTGCCGTTGACCAGGCTGACGGCCGGGTTACGGCTGGCGTCCCCTTTCTTGTGGACCTGGCGTTCCCCGCACTCGCCGCGCATCTGCCGGACCGCTTCAACCAAAAGGAAGCTGCCGTACATACCCGGATGCGTGTAGGATAGCCCCCCGCCGTTGGTGTTCAGCGAGAAGTCTCCACCGGGCGCGGTGCGCTGGTTGGCCACGAAGTCGGCCGCCTCCCCAGGTCCGCAGAAGCCCAGGGACTCTAGGGTAACCATCACCGTGTAGGTGAAGGAGTCATAGATCATGGTCAGGTCCACGTCGTCGTGCTTGAGACCGGCCCGCTGCAACGACTTGGGACCGCTCTCCCTGGCCCACGTAGAGGTCAAAGAGGGCATCTGGCTGATCAGGTTATGGTCGTGGCCCTCGGCGGCGCCCAGCACCCAAACCGGCTCCTTGCGGCAGCTGCGGGCTCGCTCGGCGGTGGTCACGATGATGGCTGCGCCGGAGTCGGTGACCAGACAGCAATCGGGCAGATGGAACGGCCACGAAACCCATCGGGAGTCGTGGTATTCGTCAAAACTCATGGGAGTGTCGTGCATCACCGCTTTGGGGTTCAGGTTCGCCCATTTGCGGGTGGCCACGGCAACCTCAGCCATGCCCTGCCGGGTCTTGTCCTCGCCGTACTGGTGCATGTAGCGGGAGCAGGCCATGGAATAGTTGATGGGCGGCCCGATCATCCCATAGGGAGCTTCGTACTGGGCCACCGGCTGGTTGGGGTCTCCAGGCACTCTTCCCCGGGTGGACCGGCCCGCCTGCCCGTGGGTGATCAGCGCCACCTCGCAATACCCGGCCCGGATGGCCGCGATGGCGTGGGCCACGTGGATGACAAAAGAGGAGCCTCCCACGGAGGTGTTGTCGGTGAAGCCGGGATGGATGCCCAGATATTCGGCCGTGGCCAAGGTGGAAAAGCCCGCCGTCAGCAGCCCGTCCACGTCGTTCTTGGAGAGGCCGGCGTCTTCCAGCGCGTTGTGGGCCGCTTCTGCATGGTGTTGCAGGGACGATTTGTTGGGGACGGTCCCCATCTCGTCGGATTCGGCCACTCCAACGATGGCGATGTCCCGTTCTCCAGGAGCCCTAGATGCCATACCAGGTACCTCCCCAATCGGTGACGGTTAATGGATTCCTCGGGAATTCCCCGAGTTTTGTATGCGTGCGTGTGTTGTAGCCGGAGCGATATTACAACAAGCCGGTGCCAAGGGCAACCGGGATTTACAGTCCGCCGGGCGGCTATCTTAATCGCCTTGGATTGCCGTTGCCGGTGGCTTGGGTTATTTTTTTTGCGCCGGCCTGCGGGGCCCGTGGTAAAATATCTGGTGACGTTGGCATTTTATTATTCGGGTCCGGCAGGTAAGCCGGAATGAGGTTTCAATGACGGCTAATTTTTGGATGATAGTCTCCAATGCCGAAAACTTTCGTAAGACCCAGGACCTGGGCTTCACCGTCCAAGGGCTGAAGTTACAACAGAGGCGAAAGCTACAAAGGGTCGGCACCGGAGACCGGGTCCTATTTTATGTTTCGGGCATCCGCCGGTTCACGGCCACGGCCACCGTGACTTCGTCATATTTTCAGGAGGAGACGCCCATCTGGGACGCGGAAGGATGTGCCTCATGGCCCTACCGGATCCAGATCAAGCCTGAGATATCCCTGGAAGACGCCCAGTACATCGATGCCAACATGCTGGCGCCCCGGCTGGAATACGTCAAACGGTGGCCGCCGGAGAACTGGTATATGGCGTTTCAGGGCAACCTGCATCTGCTGCCCAAAAGCGACTTCTTGCTCATCGAAGAGGAGATGAAGAAGCTCAGGTATGGCAAGGATTACAAACCGGTCCGCTTGGCCCCGCCGCCCGATGGCTCCAGGAGAAAGAAGAGCTCCAGCAAGCGCCGAAAATCGAGGGCCATGGAGACGGTAGGAGCAGCTGCTGGGAACACTGCGGCTACGGGGGGCGATCGTCCAGGCCCAAACCCGCGGGCAGGTGTCCCTGCTCCAGCGCCAGGTGACCAACGCCAATCCCAAGCTCCCGATTAAGGGTTCTCTATCCGCCCAGGTCTCGGTGTGGGTCGGGCCCGTACCATTTCCAGGTTTTGCCGCGTGGTTGGGACTTAGGCCCCTTGCTCGATGCTGACAGCGGAGATGGCAAGCCCGATTTCGGCCCTTTTCACCGCCAACCGTATCTCCTCCTTCACGTCCGCGTCGGTTTCCAGCGATAGGGCCGAAAGCAGTCCCTTACTAGCCTCGCCAATTCCTATCTCGCCCAACGCCCAGGCGGCGTGGCCCCTGACCAATGGTTCGCCCGTTTTCAACGCGTGCAGCAAGGCCGGGACCGCATTCACGTCCCGGCGGTTTCCCAGGGCAACGCAGGCGTTGCGTTGCAACCCCACCCTTTTGGCTCTGGCCACCGGACTGCCCTGGAAGCGGGCTCGAAACGTTTCGTCGGTCAACTCCAAAAGTCCCACCAGGTCGAGTTCCAAATCCGGTTCATCGCCGGCGGACCCGCTCCGCTGGGGAAGATTTGGAATGGGAGCGTTGGCGGGGCGCGCTTTCCGGTTCACCGGGCACACGTCCTGGCATATATCACATCCGAAGACCCAGTCGCCCACCAAGGGACGCAACTCCAAAGGGATCGGTCCCCGGTTTTCTATGGTCAGGTGGGAGATGCACCTGGCATTATCGATGACATAGGGCGCGACGATGGCGCCGGTGGGGCAAGCATCGATGCACCGAACGCAACTGCCGCAGGTTTTTTGCAGGGGCGGGTCGGGCTTCAGGTCCAGGCCGGTTATCACCTGTCCCAGGAAGATCCATGAGCCGTGGCTGGGGGTGAGGATGTTGGTGTTTTTCCCGAACCAGCCCAGTCCCGACCGGGCCGCCGCTGCCCGGTCCAGCATCGGGCCGTCGTCCACGTACCACCGGGCGGAAAGGTCGATATCCAGGCGCGAATTCAACAGATGGACGTAATCCCGCATCCGGGACTTCATGACCCGGTGATAATCCCTTCCCCGGGCGTAGCGGGCCACTTTACCCGTCCCAATCGATGGTGCGTCAGATTTTTCAGACGGCGGTGCGGGATCGCCATTGCCGGATACGAAATAGCTCAATCCCAAGCTGATGACCGAACGGGCGCCCGCCAGCAATTGCTGTGGGTCGGAGCCTCGCAGCACCCGGCTCTCGGTGTACCAGGGGAGCCCATCCATCAACCCGGTGTCGATCCGTTCCAATGCGGCTTCACGGTCGCGGACGAACACATCGGCCGAGGTCACCTTCACCAGGTCGAAACCGGCCTCCAAGGCGCACTCTTTGACGACGGTTGTGGCGTCCTCCGTTGACCCGCTCATGCCGCTGATCGTCCGTCACACGAAGCACAAGATGTTGTTGGGACGTTCAAATATTCTCGCCCTGGAAGCGGCCTTGGTATCCTTCGCTCACGGGCTGGGCCAGACGGTAGAAGACCAGTTGCAGCAGGCGAGCGTCCTTTTGCAACCGGTACCCGTCGGGTTGGTACACCACGATGAGCGCCTGGGAGCGGCCGCGGTATCCGGCGTCCCAAACGGCGGTATGGATGGCCACGCCGCTGCGCAGCAGGCTGGAGCGGGTCCGGCCCAAGGCCATGACGTCCAGGGGCAGGTTTACGGTCTCGTTGAAATCGATAAGGTAGGGCCCCGGCGCCAGCTCCAACCAGCCGTCTGGTGCAAAATCCAGCG
>JADFPM010000224.1 GCA_022562335.1 Chloroflexota bacterium | reverse complement strand
GTAAAAGTAGGGATATTAAACGTGACCGGATATGCTGGGGCCGAACTGGTCCGCATCCTCTACCAGCATCCCGAGGTGGAGATCACCTGCGTTACCGGGCGCAGCGAAGCGGGTAAGCAGTTGGGCGACGTTTTCCCCCACCTGTCGGCCCTGGATATGACCATCGAGCCCGAGTTGACCGGCAGCCTGGACCTGGTGTTTTCAGCCCTGCCCCACAAGGCCAGCGCCGAGGCGGTGATCCCCCTCTTGGAGCAGGGGGTCAAGGTGGTGGACATCAGCGCCGATTTCCGGTTGAAGCAGGCCGATGAATACGAAGAATGGTACGGGGTGGCCCATCCCGACCCCACATACCTGGAGGAAGCGGTCTACGGCCTCACCGAGTTGCACCAAGACGATGTCAGACAGGCCCGGCTGGTGGCCAATCCCGGCTGCTATCCAACCAGCGCCATCCTGGCCATGGCCCCGGCGGTGAAGCACGGTTTGATAGAGCCCGACATCATCATCGACAGCAAGTCGGGGGTTTCCGGCGGGGGGCGCACTCTCAACCTGACCAACCATTTCTCCGAGGTGAACGAAAACGTCTTTGCCTACGGCTTGTCCGGCCACAGGCACCTGCCCGAGATCACCCAGGAGCTGGCGGCGTTGACCGATGAGCGCCTGAGCGTCACCTTCGTGACTCACCTGATCCCCATGACCAGGGGAATCCTAAGCTCCTGCTATGCCCGTTCTCTCCCCGGCAAGTTGGAGGGTGACGACGCCGGGATCCAGCGCCTGCGGGACGTCTATCAGGACTTCTACGCCGGCCATCCCTTTGTGCGGATAACGGCCCAACCGCCCCAGACCAAGCAGACGCTGGGCAACAACTATTGCCTGATCTACCCGACCATCGACAAGCGCACCGGCCGGGTGATCGTCATCAGCTGCCTGGACAACCTGGTCAAAGGGGCGGCGGGCCAAGCCGTGCAAAACATGAACCTGATGTGCGGCTTCCCCGAAGAAGAGTCCCTGGAAGCCCTGGCCGTCTACCCGTAACCCGCCGAACCCGAGCTTCTGAGCCTAGCTCATGCTCATCACGCCGAGTCACCCCCGAATCATGTCATGCTGAGCCAGCCGCAGCGGCGAAGCTCCGACTTCGTCGCGAGTCCTCGACGGAGTCGGGACATCTGGGGGGGGTGCTCCCTCCTCAAGAGGGCAGGTCCAACACCCCACCACCCCAGAGCCTAACGTCATTTGCCCGTACCGCCAACGATTTACTAGGAATGATCAGGGGCAAGCGATGACGACGGCTTGTTATGAGACCGCAACGGCTTTGTGGTGGAATGCTTCAGATGGGGAGCGGTGAAGGTGTTGGACTTGAAGGAGAAGGTGGATAGCAGCCTTTCGCCCGGCTGGCCGCAGGTGGCGCACGGCGCGGATTCCTTAGCTTGGGCCACGGGCCGAAGCAGTTCGTACTCGGTATCGCACTTGGAACAGTAATACTCGTATATCGGCATGGAAACCTCCCGGCAGCCGATTATATACTAAGGAAAATCCGCCGTGATTCCCAAGCCCGCCGCCAAGTTCAAGGAACAAAAGGGATGATGTGATGCTGGACCGGCCCCTGGCCGCGGTCTACGACAGGATAAGCGCCGATCAAGAGCGGCGTTGGTTGGGCGACGCCCGCCGCCGGTTGCTGGCTGACCTCAGGGGAGACGTGCTTGAGATCGGAGCCGGCACCGGGGCCAACTTTCAATATTACCCGCCCCAAGCGCGGGTCACGGCCATCGAACCCAGCCCAAACTTCTCGAAACGGGCCGAAACCAAGCTGGCCGGCGCCCAGGCTGCCGTTGAACTCAGACAGGCCGATGCCCAACATTTGCCCTTCGACGACAACGCCTTCGACGCCGCCGTGGCGACCCTGGTGTTTTGCACCATCCCGGACCCGATGGCAGCCCTGGCCGAGGTCCGTCGGGTGACCAAACCCGGAGCCCCGCTGCTGCTGATCGAGCACGTCCGGGCCCAATCTTCCGTCCATAGATTCCTCTTGAATCTGTGGGGCCCTTGCCACAAGACCCTTTTCGTCGGTTGCCGCCTGAACCGGGACACAGAGGCAAACGTGAGAAGCGCGGGGTTCCAAGTAGAAGAGGTTAGACAACTTGCTCTGGAAATGGGCATGGTTCCCGTGATACTTATCCGGGCAACCAATGCCGGTGGCTAGGGCCGGCGATCCAAGGGGAAAAATGGCGTTGGGCCGGGTTGATTCAAAATACGGTACGGGAAGAGGGAACCTGAAATGACTGATGCCAATGATGTCGTGATCATAGGCGGCGGGGCCGCCGGCTGCGCCGCGGCCTACTACCTGGGACTGGCCGGGATCCGCTCCACCATCATCGAGGGAGATGCCTTGGCCAGCCAGGCCTCCGGGTTCGCCGCGGGGGGATTGAACCCGTTGCAGGGTTCGGGAATCCCCGGACCGCTGGCGGCCCTGGCCATGGAGTCTTTCAAGATGCACCGGACGCTGGCTGAAGATCTCCGGGAGGCCACGGGCATAGATTACGAAAGCCGCGTAGTCACCCAGGTGAAATTGGCGGTGGACGAATCGGAAATACCGGACCTTGAAGAGACATTCCAGATTTTCGCCGGGGCGCCGGGGTTCGAGGCCCGGCGCATGGACGCGGCGGAACTCCATTCCCTGGAGCCCCGGCTGGGCCCGTCGGTGATCAGTGGGGTATACACCAAGGGAAACGTGGGCCTGGATAGCTACAAATACACGTTAGCCCTGGCCGCGGGGGCGGAAAAACTGGGCGCCACGGTCCGGTCGGGCATCGTGCGGGGCCTGGAACGTTCCGGCGGGCGGGTGACCAAGGTGTTGCTGGAAGAGGGCGAAATCCCCTGCGGCACATTGGTCCTGGCCATGGGGCCCTGGTCCAGAATGGCCGAACCGTGGCTGGATGCCTACATCCCGGTGGACCCGCTGAAGGGAGAGATACTCAGGGTCGAGCCGTCGGGGCCGCCCCTGGCCCACGACTTTTCCGGCGGCGGCAGCTCCCTTTACCCCAAACCCGACGGCCTGGTGTGGTGCGGCACCACCGAGGAATGGCGCGGCTTCGACCGCCAGCCCCTGGAGTCGACCCGGCAAACGCTGATGGAGCGGGCCGTGCGGCTGATGCCCAGCCTGGCCCAGGCCCGGTTGACCCTGCACACGGCCTGTTTGCGGCCGGTCACACCAGACTGGCTGCCCATCATAGGCAAACCGCCCGGATACGACAACGTGGTCCTGGCCACCGGGGCGGGCAAAAAGGGCATCTTGCTGAGCCCGGGATTCGGCAAAGCGGTGGCCGACATGATCTCCAGCGGCGAAACCCAGATGCCGGTCTCAGACTTCAAGCCGGGCCGGTTCAGCCAACCATCGGATAAAGCATCCCGCTGACGGACTATTCCCAACCGTGCGTCCGAGATAGACCATCCTCCGGCCGGATCAGGACCAACGGCGATGGGTCAAGTCTAGGATGCCGCCCGCCTTAAAGATACCTGCAGCGGGGCACCGGTGGTCATCGCAAAGTTGGAATGCTTTAGAGAGCGGGACTACGTTCAGGCCGCCCGTCCTAAAGATATCCACTTAAGAGGCGGAGCTGCGATTAAAACTCGCGCTCTTTGTTTTTACCCGGTGGCCGAATCAGCGAGGGAGAACCGGGCTGCCAACTCTTTCAAGTACCCGCGTTCCTCGAGGAACAGCCGTTCCGACACCCAGTTCATCACCCACATGGGGTCTTCGGCTTCATCGTCGATCAGAAGGGTGCGCATCATCTCCAACTGGGCCGCTTCATCGAAGGTCTCGCGGATCTTGGGAAGGACGAACTCCTCTTCACATTCCAAATGGTCGTCCTGGGCCACCCGGAGACCCACCAGGCAACGGTACAGGTGTCTCTGGGTCCGGGCCACCATTCTGGAATGCCCGATCTCCCCGTTCAGCACCTCCATCACCTCTTCCAGCCGTTCCACCAGTTCGCCGTGTTGCTCCTCTTGCAGGGCAACCATGGCGTCCTTGACGCAGGTTTTCATGCTCCGATGATCGCCCCTCTCCATCAGAGCTCCCAGGTCTCCCAACAGCGATCCCAATTCCCGATGCTCCGACTCATTGTCCCGGGCGGGCGGAAAGCCGGGCATCCGCGCCGTCATATGATCATCTTCCTGCTGGGCATGAAACGCCAGCGCCGAAGCCCAAAGGTTAAAGGCCCCGATCATGGGTTGGAGACTGGCGCCCTCGTTAAACGTCCTGACCATTTCTTCCACCCGGGCTGCCTCGACCCTCAATGCTTTATGGATCAGATACATTCCATCAATGGGGCAATCCGGTGATCTCACTTCCAGGTTAGCCACTGCCTGGGACGCGTCGAGGTTGGTTGACATAGTGCCTCCAATTTATCCTATCCTCGCTTGGCGGAGCCGGGGGAATCGAGAACCTTACCCAAGCGAACCGTAATACTTATTAAGATGCAACATCACCAATATTGATGTATGCCTCACCCATTGTCAAGAGATACTAAGCGATATGCAGTATCGTCAATATAGGTATTCTACCTCTCCAGAGTTGCGCCGTTTACGTATCCAGTGAGAATAGTGCTACCATTCCAACCTGCCGGGCCCAAGCCGGGATTCTCGGCGTTTCCCGGCGGCCGAGTGTGCCCACGATTGCAGCCAACGTTCACCCGTCGAAGCCGACGATGCCTGCGAACGATTAGCA
>JADFPM010000013.1 GCA_022562335.1 Chloroflexota bacterium | reverse complement strand
AGTTTGGTGAAAAGGACTCCCCGTTTGGCGTCGGCCGCGCCCTTTTGATGCTTTATCGTGGACCATTTAGAGTGACCAGACATATAGCTTTCCTCCTGTCGTTGAACCCACTCTCACCAACCCCACTGTCACAGATCAGGCTGCTGCTGATGCGATTTTAGCATCGCCCTCCGTGCCGGTCAAAGCAAAACAAAGGTCAACGCAGGCCATCTGGCAACGAGACCACCATTACGCCTTCGTCCAACCGGACTTGGGTGATCACGGTTTTGAGGGCTGGTATCAGAATCTCGGCCTTGCCCTGGGAGACCACGTAAACGTCGTTGCTGCCTGTTTCCAGGATATCGGTCAGCTCTCCCAGCTCCTCGCCTTGATCTGTTATGACCCGCAGTCCCAGAAGTTGGAAGTGGAACCATTCACCCTCTGGCAAAGGGGGCGCGGCTTCCGCGGGAACGGTTATAAATTGCTCGACCAAACCCTGAGCCGCAGCAGAGTCTTCGATCCCTTGGAGGGTCAGCAAGATTTGCCCATGCCGAAAAAATCCGGAAGCCTCTATGGTGAATTGACCGCCTTTTATGTAAACGACCCCTCCCGGTTGAAACCGTTGGGGGAAATCGCTCAGTAATTTTACCCGCAACTGCCCGTTCAGCCCGTGGGCCCTGATCACGTGGCCAACGTTTATGTGTTCAGCAGAAGATTGACGGGAAGGTTCTGGGGTCTCATGTCCCGGGTTCCGTGGGGTATCCTGGCGGTTGCCGTCGGGTGAGGGGGAGGTTTCAGAGGAAGACATTCAAAGATGCGGCCGGGGAATGGGCTAGACGATCTCCAAGATCGCATGGGTCCCGTCTTTCACCGCCGCCACCCGTAGCAATACCCGCATGGCCTGGGCAACCCTGCCTTGGCGGCCGATGACCTTTCCTTTGTCTTCGGGCGCAACTTCCAGGCGAAAGATCACACGGCCGTCTTCCACTTCCTCGGTGACCTTTACGGCATCGGGATCACTGGCCAGGGACCGTGCGATGTATTCGATCAACTCTTTCATTATTGGGAAGCCTCATCAGCCTTTTCATCGTCGGCCGGCGCTTCCTCGCCGGTTGCGGCGTCTGCCGCGGCGGGTTCATCGTCACCGCCCGGCGTATCGCCGCCGGCTGTGGCGTCCGCCTCTTCGGGTTGGTCATCACCGCCGGAAGCATCTTCACCGGATGTGGCAGCGGCCTCTTCCTCAACAGCCTCTGGCGAAGCCTCTGGTGCAGCGGAGGCGACCAGCGTGGCGGTTGGCGTCGCGGGAGTAGTTGGAGCATCGGGAGCATCGGAGCACCTCGGCATTTCTGCTTTGGGCGTTTCGATTGACCGGTTCCCGCTCCAATATACCCTGCCATTGGAGGATACGTTTGACCGCGTCCGACGGTTGAGCGCCTTTGCTCAACCACTCTTCTGCCCTTTCTCTTTTGATGACCACTGAAGGAGGATCGGCCATAGGGTCGTAGTTGCCGATCCACTCGAGATAGGCCCCGTCCCGGGGCGCCCGGACATCGGCCACCACGATCCTGTACGACGGTTTTCCTCGTTTTCCAACCCTTCTAAGCCGAATCCGCAGCATGTATTCTCCGTAAAATTGGACTGTTGGCAATTATTTGCCAGGAAATCTTAAAGCCGGCCTTTGGCAAAGTCAATAAATCAAGACTTTGATGATTGCCTGTTTATCTGGTGGTCTATGGGGATCTACGGTGTGGTCCGTAAAAAGGGATCGGGCCCAGCCGCTCTGCCGTTGACTTGCCCTTGGACTTACCAGTCCTGGGGCGATGGTAGACATAGGCCTGGGCCCGACGTACGGGTTCTCGTATTCAGTCTGTACCGGCTAGGTTACGATCACCTCGTCGTGTCCAGACAGATGCCTACCATCGCCCCTGAGTGTTAAACTAATTTTCATGCGCAATCACCTCCTTACTTAAATTCCCGCCCTGCGGTTGACGTATTTTAGCAATTCGTGCCTCGTGGTGTCAAGGCAATTACCATTTGTTAGACCCATCTAAACCCATAGAACAACCCGCGAATCGCTGGCGGGATTCAGCCTCGGATCCCAGGATGAACCGTGTGAATGCCACATATAACAAATCCGTCAACCCGGACAGCGCCTCCTCCTCCAGGCCGTTTGGCCCCTTTGGCATCCCCATGGCGTTTCCTAAAATGTCATGAGCCAGGACCGCCCTCGGCAACGTCCCAAGGACGGCGCCCTGCGCGTCGTTTTCATGGGAACCCCCCGCTTTGCGGCGCCGGTGCTCGAGGCCCTGAATGCATCAGCTGATGTCAACCTTTGCGGTGTCTTTACCCCTCCGGACCGGTCGGGTGGACGTGGCCGCCTCCCCATTTCGCCACCGGTGAAACTCCATGCGCTGGAGTTGGGATTGGAAGTCCACCAGCCGCCCACCCTGCGTTCCCAACAGGCCCAGGCCCTGCTGGCCAGCCTGGAGCCGGATGTCATCGTGGTGGCGGCCTACGGGCGGTTCCTTCCCCCTCCGGTGCTCAACCTGCCGCCGGGTGGGTGCCTGAACCTGCACCCGTCATTGCTGCCCCGGCACCGGGGGCCCTCTCCGGTGGTCACCACGATTTTGGAAGGGGACTCGGCCACCGGCGTGAGCCTGATGCTGCTGGATCAAGGCATGGACACGGGACCGGTCATCGCCATCCGCGGCCATCAAATGGGCGGCAATGAGACGGCGGAGGCCCTCACCGAAGAGTTGTTTCGGATCGGCTCCGGGTTATTGATGGAAAACCTGGGCCCTTGGGCCCAAGGCGAACTCACCGCCAGACCCCAGAATGACGACGATGCCACCGTGACCCGGAAGGTGGAAAGGGATGACGGACGGGCCGATTGGAGCCTGTCCGCTGTGGAATTGGAGCGCCGATTCCGGGCGTATACCCCGTGGCCGGGGCTCTACTCCCAATGGGACGGCAAGCTGATAAAATTCCTGGACGTGGCCAGCCTGACGGATGAGAGCGGTCAAGGACTTCCGGCGGGCTCGGTCGTCCATCTATCCGGGCCCGTTCCCCTGGGAGTGGTCACCGGTTCGGGCATCCTGGCGTTAAAAACAGTCCAACTGGAAGGCCGCAACAGCGCCACCGCCGCCGACTTCCTAAGGGGTTATCCTGGGATCGCTGGCGCTTTGCTGTGACGGATGCAGTCTGCTGAGAATACGCAAGATCAAATCATGATACGGAGGCGCAACTGCCATGGCAGCTGAGATCCCATCGGAAAGCCAAGTCCTGGAATGGATGACCTCTTTGAGCAACTGGGGCCGTTGGGGAGACGATGACCAGCGGGGTTGCTTGAACCTCATCGGTCCCCACAAAGCCAAACAGGCGGCCGCGCTGGTGCAGGATGGCGTGACTGTCAGTTGCGCCCGTCCCATACTGACCGAGATGGCCGCCGACACCACCCATCCGGTGCTGCGCTACATGGTCGACAGCGGCGAGGGAAGGGACACCGACCCTCCGGAGCGAAAACTGGTCCGCCGGGGCGCCGCCGAATTCATCGGCATGGTTTTCCACGGCCAGACCATCACCCACATCGACGCGCTGTCCCACTATTCCTGGCAGGGCAAGCTTTACAACGGCCAGCCGGCCAGCCGCATCACCTCGCGGGAAGGCGCCCAAACCCATTCCATCGAGGCGGCGGCCGACGGCATTGTGACACGGGGCGTGCTCCTGGATATCACCCGGGTCAGGAACGTGGACTGGCTCCCCCCGGACCAGCCGGTGATGCCCGAAGACCTGGAGGCGGCTGAGGAGTTGGAAGGTGTCCGCGTGGAGGAGGGAGACATCCTGCTGGTGCGCACGGGCAACTACCGGAAACGGTTGGAATCGGGGCCCGTGCCCAATACCGAGCCCATGGTTGCCTGCCAGGTGGCCTGCACACCCTGGTTCAAAGACCGGGGGGTGGCGATGTTGGGCACCGATACTTCCAACGATGTGCGGCCCAGCCATTACGCCACCATCACCGCGCCCCTGCACACCATGTGCCTGGTGACCCTGGGAATCTGGCTCATCGACAATTGCAACCTGGAGGACCTGGCCCAAGCGTGCGTCCAACGCAACCGCTATGAGTTCATGCTGTCCCTGGGACCGCTGAAGCTACGCAACGTGACCGGTTCTCCGGTGAATCCCATAGCTATTTTCTGATAGCCGGGGACGGATGCCACCCAGGTGTGTCTCTATTTGAGGATCGGTACAAAGGGCTTGACCAGAAACACGAAGAAGGATGCCACGATAAATACCAAGCCAACTATCAGCACCGTCAGCGCCGGCCCGGATATTCCGCTGGTTAGGTTATGGCCAAAGGAAACCAACAGGTCGGTGGCCAGGCTGGCCACCGAGGACGGGATGGGAGAAGCCCCTCCCGATCCAAACTGGATGCCAACCCCCAGCCAGTCGGTAACGTTGGACTCCAAAACCCTGCCAATCCCATAAACCATACCGCCGGTCAGCATCATGGTGATCCCAGGCCAGCGAATCATATTGGCCATACTGGGGAAGTAGACCAGCGACATCAACACCAAGCCGCCAAAAAACATCAGATTGGCCAGTGGGCCGGCCAGAGATTCGGCTCGGATTATGCCTTCTCTGGCCTCAGCCAGGTCTTGCCTGATCTCAGCCTCAGTGCGCTCATCATCCCACGCGGCAATGGCCTTGATCACGTCGAAACGTCCCTCGTCAAGCATGCCTTCGGACACGCGCTCGAGGGCGGCATCCACCAGAGGGCCGGCCACGGCGTGGGAAGCCTCTTTCAAAAACCCCTGAGTGTCTCCCTCCAGCAACTGCCGCTGCAACTCTTCCCGGTTGGCCAACAGGCCTTCCTGAGAAGCCTGGTCCAACACGCCGCCAACGATGGCCAACTCGTCGACCTGGGCGAAAAGGTTCTCCCGGCACGCTTCGTCCAAAGACGGCAGGGAAGGCAGCGTCTCCGGGGTGATCCCCGATGCCAGGGCAGCAAACAGGTCCTTGAATTCTTCCGCCTTTTCCAGCAGGCCTTCGGAAGTGCACTCTTCGGCGCTCAATTCCTCCACCGGCAACGCGTCGATCTGCTCGTCGACGTACGCCAGCAGCACACTCTTGGCATCGGCCAAGGGAGGCCCCAGGTCCAGGTAGACCTCCAGTTCTTCCAGGTCGCCATTGAAATAGCCGACGGTCCTTTCTATGACCTCTTCCACCTGGGCTTGAATGTATTCGGGAGGGAGTATCTCTCTGAGCAGCGGGACGATGTCCGCCTGGTTTACGTTGATGTCTCCAAGCAGGTCCTGGGTGGTTTGCGCCAAATCAGGGTCAATCAGGATCTCGGTGTAGATGCGGTTGTAGGTGTCCTGCTCGGCCAGGATGCCGGCATAGAATGCGGGGTCCAACAGTTTTCCGGTCAGATTGCCGCCCACCGTCAGCAGGATCAGGCCCACGAATACGATTATGCCCAGTACAAAAGTGGCTATGGGGCGGAGGATCCACAGGATACAACCCATCTAGACTCCCACGCGTCCCATTCGAATACGTCCCATGCGAATACGTTTCATGGAGCACATGGACCGGTTGATCGGCGGCTTACGGTGAATAACGAGCAAGTTCAGTAGCTGGGCGTCATTTCGCGCAACCGGCGGACCCGTTCGGCGATGGGAGGATGGGTTGAGAACAGGCCGGCCATGGACCTGCCGCTGAGGGGATTGACGATAAACAGGTGGGAAGCGCCTTCGGCCACCTTCATAGGACTGTTCTGGACGCCCATCTCCATTTTCTCCAGGGCGCTGGCCAGAGCGTAACCGTTGCCCGAGGTGCGGGCGCCGGTGGCGTCGGCCTGATATTCCCTGGTCCGGGAGATGGCGGCGCGGACCAATCCGGCGGCCAGGGGCATCACGATGGCGATCACCAGCAGGCCGATGATGCTTCCGCCCCGGTCGCGGCCTCCGCCCATCCCGCCAAAGATTGCCGACATCTGGGCCATGAACGCCAGCATTGAAATAGCGCCGGCTATGGTGGCCACCACGGCCATGATCAGGGTGTCACGGTTGCCCACGTGGGCCATTTCGTGGGCCAGCACGGCCCCCAGTTCTTCCCGGTCAAGGATACGGCGGATCCCGGTGGTGACCGCCACCGTGGCATGGTTGGGACTGCGCCCCGTGGCGAAGGCGTTGGGGGAATCGGAATCGATCTCGTATACCTTTGGCATGGGCAGCCCGGCCGCCTGGGCCTGTTCGGAAACGATCCGGTAGAGATCCGGGTCATGTTCCTCGGTCACCGGGTGGGCGTGGGCCATTTTCAATGCGATCCGGTCGCTGAACCAATAAGAGCCGAAGTTCATGATCAAAGCAAAGAAAACCGCGATGATCAGGCCGCCTTCGCCGCCGAATCCAAACCCAATGACCAGAAACAGGGCGGTAAGCACCATCAGCAAGAAAAACGTCTTGACCGTGTTCATAAATCCGGGCCTTCTGAATCGCCAAAGAGTGGGACCTATTATATCATTGGCCAAAGCTTCAGGGCCGGAATCATCGGGCGGCCAGGGGCCGATCCGCGGGTCCGCCGCAAGCCCCTTGGCGCCGGCGGTTTCGTTGACATGATTCGAGCGTTGGTGATATGTTTCACATAGTCCCGCCACGCTTATAACCAAGCTCAGTTAACAGGGGATAACCCATGCCGATCAAGATAGCCGTACTGGCCAAGCAGGTCATCGATCCCGAAATGCCGATGGCGGCTTTTCGCATCGACGCTGATTCGAAAAAAGTGGATACCCCGGCCACCATCCCACCGGTGGTCAACGGGTTCGACGAAAACGCGGTGGAAGCCGCTTTGCAGATAAAGGACTCGCAGGAAGCCACGGTGACGGTGATCTCCAGCGGCACCGAGTTCGCCCTGGACGTCATGAAAAAACCCCTTTCCATGGGCGCGGACGAACTGGTGCTGCTCCAAGATGAGGCATTTGCGAACACCATAGACAGTTTCGTCACCGCCCAGTTGCTTGCGGCGGCCATTCGCAAGCTTGATGGATTCGACCTGGTGATCTGCGGGCGGCAGGCCTCGGACTGGGACAACGCGCAGGTCCCCCTGGGCGTGGCCGAGATCTTGGGCTACTCCTGTATCACCCTGGGCAAAAAGGTGGAGGTCAAAGACGGCAAGGTGGTGGTGGAGCGCATCACCTCCGACGGATACGAGGTCGTGGAAGCCTCTCTCCCCGCCGTGGTCACCGTCAGCAACGAACTGGGGCAGCCCCGGTACCCAACGCTTCGGGGGATCATGGCGGCCACCCGCAAACTTCCCACCACCTGGACGGCGGCGGACCTGGACGTGGACACCTCCCAACTTGAGCCTCGGGTCACCCTGTTGAACCTGTTTGTGCCCGAGCGCGTCCAGCAGTGCGAGATCATAGAAGGCGAAGACGCCGTGGACGCGGGCCGCCAGTTGGCCCTGAAGCTGCGGGAAGCCAAGCTTATCTAATCAGTCAAATCACACCTCAGCGGCCGCGCCGAGACCTATATCAAGGTCTGATCACGGGCCGCTTTTGGAAAACCACCGGAGGCCAACATGGCAGACGAATCGGGAGTTTTGGTCCTGGCAGACCAGGCTGCAGGCGATCTAAGCCTCACATCCATGGAACTGCTGGCCGCGGGGCGCGGGTTGGCCGATAGCCTGGGTCAGGAACTGGCCATAGGTATCTTTGGCGACACCCTGGACCAGCCTTCATCCCAGGCGATAAGCCATGGCGCAGACAAGGTTTACGCCGTCACCCACCCCATGCTGGCCGAATACCAGGTGGATGTACAGCTAGCCGCCATGGAAGCGCTGGTCAAAGAAGCAAACCCTTCTATCGTGCTCCTAGCGCGAACCAACCAGGGCCGTGAATTGGCCCCCCGGTTGGCCTTCCGGCTGGGCGTGGGCTTGGCCCAGGACTGCTTGGAGGTTTCGGTGGACGCCTCGTCGGGCAGGCTTCTGGCCAACCGCCCGGTGTACGGCGGCAACGCGGTGGCGGTGGTGAGTTGCAATTTCAGTCCCCAGGTGGCCGCCATCAGGCCCAAGGCCTACGAACCGCTGGAGGCGGACGCCTCCCGCCAGGGCCAGGTGGTGTCATTCCCGGTGGAGATCGACGCTTCTCAGGTCCGGTGCCGGGTGGTGGAGACGGTAAAGGAAGAGGCCGAGGGCATCAAACTGGAAGACGCCAGGGTGGTGGTTTCCGGGGGCCGTGGCCTGGGTGGCCCCGAGCCGTTCTCGATCTTGGAAGACCTGGCCAAGCTGTTGGGCGGCGCCGTCGGCGCTTCCCGGGCGGCGGTGGACTCGGGCTGGGTCCCTTCCAGCTATCAGGTGGGGCTCACCGGAAAGACCATCACGCCAGACCTCTATATCACGGTGGCCATCTCCGGGGCCAGCCAGCACATGGCGGGTTGCTCCGGCGCCAAGGTGATCGTGGCCATCAACAAAGACGCCGAGGCCAATATATTCAAAGAGGCGCGGTACGCGGTGGTTGGCGACTGGGAGGTGGTGGTGCCGGCCTTCGCCGAAGCGGTCAGGGAACTGGTCCAAGAGTAGTCCATCCTCCTAACTTGGCCGAAGGACCACCGTCGTGGTTCGACAGGCTCGCCATGATGGTTCGACAGGCTCATCATGAGCGGTGGTAATTCCTGCCCGCTTCTGGCATCCTCATCCTCGTGACCAACCGGATACGGGCAATCCCTTATCATCTCAGATAATCATTCCGTTGTTGGTTACGCCGTCCCTCGGCTAATCGGCTCCCGTCTCTGGAGGACGAGTGGATGGCCATCCTCAACTGCCTGCACGCCCTGGCCAGGTGCGTACCGATCGATGATCGGCCGGTCCGGAGCACATCGCCGGGCCGATTCGCCGCCCCGATGGAGCACCCCGATGGTCACATCTGAATTCAACCGCATCCTTGTGCCCCTTGACGGCTCGCCTAATTCAGAGCAGATCATAATGCCTGCCGCCTCCCTCGCTCACAGCACCGGAAGTTCGATGGTCCTGGTCCAGGTCGTTCCCACGGGCGGCGGGATCCGTAGGATGACCTGGCATCCGTTTCGACGATCAACCACCCACGGCAGGCTCTCTCAACAAGACGAGATATCGGATTATCTGAGGGGCCTGGCTGAAGGGTTGCGCGAGGAAGGGATCGAGGTGGCCATCGACGCTGCCCAGGGTGAGGTCGCGGAAGAGATAGTCGCTTTGGGCACCCGCCACCGGGCAAGCCTTATCGCCATGTGCACCCACGGACGTACGGGGTTGCGGCGGATCGCCCTTGGCAGCGTGGCCGAACAGGTTTTGCGCCGGTCGGCGCTGCCGCTGCTGCTATACCGTCCCACGCACGACGCCGTACGGCGCGAGATCTCATGGCGCAAACTCGTGGTGCCCCTCGATGGCTCTCCCTTGTCAGAGTTGGCCCTGCAGCAGGCCAGCGCGATCGCCACGGCCGGCGGCCTCAACGTCGAACTGGTCCATGTCCTATCTGATTCCCCTGAACCTGGTGCGGCATCGGACGGCGCTCCCGGTGAAACCCAAGACCACCAGGCTATGGAAACCTACCTGCGGGAGCGGGCGGAGGCCATCAGCCAACAGGGCGTACAGGTCAGCTATCGATTCTTGAATGGCGATCCAAGATTTCAGATGGTGGAGGCCGCTCAGGCCGAATCTGACAACCTGGTGGTGATGAGCACCCACGGGCGCACTGGTCTGGGCCGCATGATGCACGGGAGCGTCGCCGACCATATGGTGCGCAACTCGAGTGCCCCGGTCCTGCTGGTCCGAGGCCGTCCCTCGACCATCGGCGGGGGACGTTACCGGCTGCTGCGGTTGCTGGGAGAGGGGAACAAGAAGGAAGTCTACCTGGGGTACGACACGCAAGATGAACGCGAGGTTGCGGTCACTCTGGTAAAAAGCCACATCCTGAGCCCGCAACAGGTGGACCAGATCAAAGCCGGCGCGGAAAGCATCTCCACCGTCGGAGACCAGGTGGCGGCGCCGCTATACCTGGACGTGGGCGAGGACCAGGGCTACATATACATGATCTCGGCCGCCCTCGAATACGTGGAGGAGCGGATCCTCAACCCCAACTTCCTGCTGGTGTCTCTGGGTACGCTGCTGGTTGCCGTAAGCCTGTCGATCCTCCATCCGACGATCCCGCTGCACGTCCAGGCCATCGGAGGGACCGCCACCGACGTTAGCAGGGTGGTGGGCGTCATGGGTTTGAGCCAGCTGCTGATTCGGCCGTTCGTGGGATGGCTGGTTGACGGTAAAGGAAGAAAACCGATAGCCGTCATCTCATTGACGATGATCGCGGCCGCTTGTCTGGTGCTGGCAGCAGCACAAACAACACTGGTTTTGATGCTGGGTCAATTTCTGATGGGCGTGGGATTTGCCATGGGCTACACGTCCATAGTCACCATGGTGGGTGAAGTCGTGCCTCCCGACCGCCGAGGTGAATCTCAAGCCGCGTTCGGATTGTTCCCGCAACTAGGGTTGGGCCTGGGGCCCGTCATAGGCATATGGCTGATGTTGGGACAATTCCTGAGTTTCGGCTCGGGCGCCCAGGAAACCGCTGCCCAAACGGGAAGTTTCACCTTCGCGGCGCTGGCCGCCGCCGCCGTTGCCGGCGCCTCGGTGGTTGCCTTTCTGTTCGTCAGAGACCCCTACAGGCCCCAAGGCTTGAGGCGGCTCCCCAAGCTGAGCGACAGCTTCCGGCAGGAGGCCGCGCTAGCCGCGGTGGTGAATTTCGGCGTATGGATGGCGCGGGTGGCGACGTTCACCATCCTTCCGATTTACGCGGTTCAACAGGGACTGAATAATCCGGGACTTTTCCTCATGATAGTCGCCCTGGGGTCTTTCCCGGCAAAGCAGCTAACCGGCCGGGCCTCCGACCGGTACGGATTCGCAGTCGTGTTCCTGCCCAGCCTGATATTGATCGGGGTTTCGGTTTTACTCATTCCGATGACCCACTCGGCCTTCGGACTATTGGTGCTCGGCGCGATCTTGGGGCTCGGACTGGGCGCTGCCATACCGTCCCTGACCGCGTTTGCAGCGGGCAGCGTCTCCAGTGAGAATCGGGGCGCCGCGGTCAACACCTTCACCGTGGGACGCGATCTGGCCATGAGCGTAGGCGCACTGTCACTGGGATTCATCACGGCGCATTCGGGGATCAATACGGCTTTTCTGGTCGCCGGCCTTTCGCCGTTGCTGGCGATAGTGTTCTATGGAGGCGCTAAAGGACTGGCGTGGGTAAGGGTTCGGGCAAGGGCTACGGATTGCTGAGGCGGCCCTCTCCCGCTCCACCAGAAACACGAGCCAACCGCCTGGGACGGCCACCGGGGCTATACCGGCTGGCAAACTGGAGCCGGACCGATGCCCATGCCCTATTCCAGGATCACGTTGTCGATCAATCTGGTGCTGCCGAACCTGACCGCCACCAAAACCATGGCCTTCCCAGATAATTGGACCTGGTCCAATTCGTCCATGCTTTCCACGTCGGCCACGCTGGTGTAATCGATGCTTTCCACCAGGGGTTCGGTTTCCAACACCGCCTTCATCTCGGCCCGCAGCCTTTCCGCGTCCCTGACTCCGCTGCTCCAAAGGCTTTCGGCCCGGCAAAGGGCCCGGTACACCACCGGCGCGGCCTGGCGCTGGCTGGATGTCAGGTAGGCGTTGCGGCTGCTTTTCGCCAGCCCGTCGGGGTCGCGCACGGTGGGCACCGCCACGATCTCCAATCCCAGGTTCAGGTCCCGCACCAACCGGCGGATCACCGCCAATTGCTGCCCGTCCTTTTGGCCGAAATAGGCCCGGTCGGGCCGCACCAGGCTAAACAGCTTGGCCACCACCGTGGCAACACCGCGAAAGTGGCCGGGACGGTGGACCCCCTCCAGCCGGTCTCCCAGGACGCCAACATCCACCCAGGTGTCAAAGCCCGGCGGATACATCTCGTCCGCTCCGGGCGCAAACACCACGTCCACCCCATGCTCGCGGAGCATATCCAGATCTCTTTCCCGGTCTCTGGGGTATTTCGACAGGTCTTCCTGGGACCCAAATTGGGTTGGATTGACGAAGATGGTGGCCACCACGGTCTGGTTCTCCCGGCGGGCCCTTTTGACCAGCGCCAAATGGCCGTCGTGAAGCGCGCCCATGGTGGGCACCAAACCCAGGGGGCGGGGAAGGCTATCCAGGCGCGTGGAGAGATTTGGGATCGACGTGACAACCCGCATATCCGAAATCAGCCTGCGGCATGCTGATTCAACTCAAGCCTCTTCCAGCCACGAGTCCAATGAGCGCACCTAGGATGGAAGTGAAACCTCTCCAGAGATTCTCTCGGGTATCCCGGGTTTTCTCTTCATCAAAACGAATTGTCAGGAATACTATAAGTCCAAGGATGGTTAACTCGAGGATTGCTAGAAACGCTATGAGACCAACGAAAGCCCAAATCAAACCGGACTATGAGTTAACCGGAGGAGCCTGGCCTTGATTATCTGCTTGCCGATGTCCAGATACCTTTCCTGATTCCTTGTCTAGAATCAACACATCCGTCGGATGAAGAAAGGAATGCTTAAGAATGCCAAAACTAAGCTTGAGAAGCACTGACAGTGGCATATCCATATTTAAAATCCAGCCCTGTGTTTGTGTGATCTTCCTAAATTATCATTCTACCATGGTTCTGGATTAACGAATCGCTTTAAGTAACGGACGCCATCCCTTCCAGCAATGCTTGGTCCATCTTGAAACTTTCCTTGGCCGATGGGAATGAGCCGTCCCTGACCTCCTGGGCGTAACGGGTGAGGGCGTCAGTCATGACATCGGCCAGATGGGCGTATCGCCTGGCGTGCTTGGGGACGAAGTCGGTGAATAACCCCAGCATGTCGTGGATCACCTGGACCTGTCCATCGCATCCAGCCCCGGCCCCGATGCCGATGGTTGGGATGGTCAATCGCTGGGAGATGACGCAGGCCAAGGGCGCTGGGACCATCTCCAGCACCACCGCATAAGCGCCGGCCTGTTCCAGAGCCAGGGCGTCTTTCAAAAGCTGCTCCGCCTCCTCCCTTCCCCTTCCCTGGACCCGGTAGCCGCCGAGACCGTTGACCGACTGGGGAGTGAGGCCGATGTGACCCATGACGGGAATGCCGCATTCCACGATGCGCCGGGTGGTCTCCGCCATCCGCTGGCCGCCTTCCAGCTTGACTGAAGAAGCGCCGCCTTCCTGGATCAGCCGGCCCGCATTAGACAGGGCTTGGGTCGAGTCCAGATGGTAGGTCATGAACGGCAGGTCGGCGATGACCATGGCGTTTTTCGCCCCGCGGGCAACCGCTTTGACGTGGTGCAACATGTCTTCCATGGTCACCGACACGGTGGACTCGTAGCCCAAAACCACCATGCCCAGGCTATCCCCCACCAGAAGCAGGGGTATTCCGGCCTGGTCAACCACCTTGGCCGTGGTGTAGTCGTAGGCCGTGATCATGGGGATCTTCTCGCCCCTGGCCTTCATTTCCGCCACGTCCCGGACCGTTACTTTAGGCATAGCGCCGGCCTCCCTTTGATGGCTCTTAATGGTTATTCCGGCAGATGTCTCCGCCACAACGGGCTTGGGAGATCAACTCCGTTCGGCTCGGTCAAAACCTTCTAATAGATCGTTCATCTCATCGATCTGGGTTTCGGTCAGGCCGCGGGCTTTGGCAATGGGTAAAGAATCCCGGGCCAGCGCGGCGTACGCCGGGATCAGATCGTTGAAACCGGCGCTCAGGGCCTTCAGGTGCGATTCTATGGTGGCGGCATCTCCCCGGATGGCCGGGCCCGTGGCGGCGGCAACCACGCCGTGTCCAGCCACGTTCTCCAGGGTGGACCGGCACAGGGGATACAGGGCCCGCACCGCCTCCTCCTGGGTAAATCCCATCCCTTCCCACAGCCGGACCGCGCCCCGCAACAGCGCGACCAGATGACCGCAGGCCATGATGCTGGCGGCGTGGTAAAGGGGGCGTTGGCCATCGGGAACGGTTATGGCGTTGCCGCCCAGCGCCCCAGCCAGACCGCGCAGGTAACCGGGCACCCAGCCGTTCCCCGCCACGGCAAAGGTGACGCCCCGGAGCCTGTCCACCGCCTCGCCGGGATCGTCCAGGCAGGCGAAGGTTTGGCAGGGGTGGAACGCGCCGGTGACCGCGCCCTGCCTGGCCGCCGGCTCCAATAATTCCTCCGAGGCGGCTCCGCAACAGTGCACCACTCCCTGACCGGGCCTCCACGATATCTCCGACGCCACCTGCCCGATGACCCCGTCGGGGGTGGTCACGAACACCAGGTCCATCTGGTCACACAGCGCCTGGGCCTGGCTGAAGACTTGGCACTCTTCTATCCGCTCCGCTGCCCACTCGGCCGATGCCTGGGTGCGGCTGTAGACCCCGGCGACCCGGTGGCCGGTCTGGGCTAGGGCGATGCTCAGTCCTTTACCAAGGATTCCCAGGCCAATAAAACCTATGGCCGGGTTTGATGTGTTGACGGTTTCACTCACGAAGAAAGGGCTCCACCTAATTCTCCAATCGAGGGCAGGCCGCCCAGACCGGTGGCCGTTTCGACAGCCCTCAACACCGCCAGCGCAGTCACCTCCACTCCGGCGGCGCCCAGCGCCGTCAGGTCCACGGGTTGCCTGGCATGCTCGGCATCACCGATATGTCCGGTGGCCAGGGCGAACATGGTGTCGCCGTCCCTGATGGTATGGCAGGGCCGGATGGTCAGGGCCAAACCGTCATGACTGATCCGGGCCAGGTAATTGGCTTCTTCCCTGGTCAAATTGGCGTCGGTGGCCACCACTCCGATGGTGGTATTGGCCAATTCTTGGCCATCTTCGCCGGGGCCTTGATTCAGCAGCAGCCCCACCGGGTCTTCAAAGCCCTGTCCATCATCCCGCCTTGGCCCGGCCACCAGCCGGCCGGTCCGGTAATCGACGATGCCGCCGTAGGCATTGACCGCCACCACGGCCGACACCGTAGGGCCATTGGGCAGTTTCAGGCTTGCCGAACCGATGCCCGATTTTATCGACCGCTGCCGTCCGCCGCCTTTCGCAACGGTGGCGCCGGTCCCTGCGCCCACGCAACCTTCCGCCATGGCGTCTGAGACCGCGGCCAGGCAGGCCTTATATCCCTCTTCGGGACCGGGTCTGACCCTGTGGTTGATCAAGCCCAGGTCAAACAAGATCGCGCCGGACACTATGGGGACCAACGCGGGACCGGCTTCGATCCCGATCCCGTTCTCCTCCAGATAGCGGACCACGCCACCGGCGGCATCCAGGCCGAAGGCGCTGCCCCCGCCCAGAAGGATCGCATGGACGCGGTCCACCCGGTGAACCGGCCTGAGCAGATCAGTTTCTCTCGTGCCGGGGGAGCCGCCCCGTACATCCACGCCGCCCACCGCCCCCTGCCGGCAGAGGATGACTGTGCAGCCCGTGGCGTTTTGGAGGTCGGTGTAGTGCCCGGCCTCCAATCCTGCCACGGCGGTAATGGTGGGATTCAAGAGTTCCCCCGGCGCCGGTCCGGCAACCTGAAAAAAGTAAAGCCCCACCGTCCCGGTGGGGCTTTAACGTGAAAACCATTTGGTTTTGGGGCCGTCTCGGTCAACATGGATCCCAGCGGCCATTCCGAATGAGGAGAGATTTTAACTTATCCGGCTCGCCTCCCTTTGCGGGTAGGCGGCATCTATATTGTAAACGGGCCGGGTAACGGATTCAACCCAGGCCGGCCCTAAAGACTGTTTAGGCGGTTACTCCGACGCAGGCCTGGAGCGCTTCTTCCCACTCATCCAGGTCGAAGAAGTGGGGCCCGGCTCCTCCGTGATAGGCCACCTTGCCGTCGGCGTCGATGAGATACAAGCGCTCCGGAGCGGCGCCATAGGCTTCGTCTACGTTGTTGTCCATCTCTTCCACCAGCACCGGGACCTCGATGTGAAGGTCCAGCGTGCAGGTGGCGGCAACTTCATCCCTTTCTTCGAAACTCTGATGCTGCCGGAACAAGATCCCCAGTTCTACGTTGCTGTCGGTCTGCCGTCCGTCGGTGGGATGGGCTTCCTGAACGTAGACCACGAAGAATTCCACCTGGTCTTTGAACCGCCGGTAAAGCTCGTTTATGCGATCAACCTGAACGCGGAAGGGGGGTCAAGTATAGCTGCCAAAGATCAGTGCCACCGGGCGCTTGCCCTTGAAGCTGGATAGCCTAACCTTTTCTTCCGACCCCATGCGCTTGAGATTGAAATCTGGGGGTATGTCCCCTTCCTTTGGGCCAGTCTCGTCACGCGCAGTGGTGGCCGTCAGGGCCAGCCGGACATTGCCCTGCAAACCAGCGAGCCGCGGGGCCAGCGCCTGCTTCCTGCGGGCGATCTGCTCTCCGGGCAAAGCCTTGGCTTCGGCGCGGATTTCCTGGAGGATCTTACGGTACGCGTCCGACTCCTCCTGGCTCATGCTGCTCAATATGCGGTCTCGTTCCGCCTTTTCCATTATCCCCTCCCTGGGTGGCCAACGTTCTTGCCGACCCGTTTGACCAGCCTTCGACTTACATCATGCCGATTGAGACAAAATCTCAAGTCTAGGATTGGCCAAGTCTACTCTTCATCCAATCTACCGTCAACGCATATCTGATGGTTTACCCTTGGGTCTAAAGCACCAGCTCCGGGGTCATGTCCGGGGCCAGTTCCACCTCGAACGCCGCCAATATCTGGCCCACCAAAAGATAGTGTCCAATGAGACCGGTGAGATTCACGGTGTCTTCAACGCCAAACCGGTCGACCACGGCTTGGTAGGTTGCGTCGGTGATCTTGTGGTCCCGCAACAGTTGTTGGGTGTAGCGGACGACCAATTCTTCGTCGCCGGAAAGACCCTCCGGAGCGGTGCCGTCGGCCAGGGCTTTGATGGTCGATTCCGAAGCGCCGGCCAGGCGAGCCAACCGGGCGTGGGCGGTGAATTCGTATTGGGATCTGATCTCCCTGGCGGTGGCCAGAATGACGGTTTCCTTCAGAGATTCCGGCCAGTCAAAATCGAAACGCACGTGGGTGCCCGTGTGGGCCACCCGGGCGGCCAGCTTGGGGCTGTGCAGCAAAACCCCGTAGGGTCCCCGCACGCTCCCCCGGCTGCCGCTGATCTCGTCAAAGAATTGCTGGTCTTCCGGTTTGAGTTGGTCCCTGGTCACGTTGTCTAGTCTTGCCATTGAGTAGCCTCCTTTCCGTCTCCCTAGATATTTTCTCCACTTCTCACTGGAGTGAACCAAGTCCGCCAAAAGCGGTCAAACCGCCGCCGGCACCGGCAACCCGGCGATATTCATTTGCACCCTTCCCAGGGTATTCCGGCTGGTGAAGAACAACGTCTTCCAGTCATCACCTCCCCAGGCCACGTTGGTGGTGGCGGTCTGGCCGTGTTCTATGGTCCCCAGGTGCACACCCGCCGGATCGATGATCCAGATGCCGCCGGAGCCTCCGCAGTAAACGTTTCCTTCCACATCCACCTTCATCCCGTCGGGCACACCCGGTTGGCCGCCCTTGAGGTCGCAAAATACCCGGTCGCTGGCCCTGGCCAGGGTGCCGTTGGGCTGCATATCGAAGGCCCGGATGTGTCCGCGCCGCGAGTCGTTTATGTAAAGTATGCTCTCGTCGGGAGAGAATGCCAGCCCATTGGGCACCAGGAAATCATCCACCAAAAGGGTCAGCGTACCCAGGTCCGGGGTGAGCCGGTAAACACCGGAAAAGCTCAAGTCCCATTGCTGCTGGGGCAACGGACTGGTCCAGGGATCGGTGAAGTAAATGCACCCGTCGGATTTGACCACCACGTCATTTGGCCGGTTCAATTGGCGGCCCTGGTAGCTATTGGCCACCACGGTGATGCTCCCGTCGGGCTCGGTACGGGTCACCCGGCGGGAAGCGTGCTCGCAAGCCAGCAGCCTGCCCGCCAGGTCACGGGTCAGCCCGTTGGCCTGGTTGGTGGGCTCCAAAAAGGTGGTCACCCCGCTTCCTTCCGCCCACTTCATCCGCCGGTTGTTATGGATGTCGCTGAACAGCAAATACCCGCCCTCTTTCCACCATAACGGCCCCTCGGCAGGGCCGCTGTCACCGCCGAACCCGTTGCCCAGTTCTTCGATGACCCGGTCTTGTGCCACGATCCGGTCAAGCTGGGGTTGCTTCTTGTTTATGGGCATGGTCTCCTCCTATTACGTGATGGGCTGATGCATGATGGGGCCCCTGGGATCATCCCGAACTCCCCGCGATCCCCCTGCGGCGCAGGGGGATGAATATTATCGTCACCGCTGACAACGCGGTGAGGATTCCGCTGTAGTAGAAGATGGAGCCGAATCCTCCCAGGTGATCAATGATCAACGTGGCCAGGAAGGGAGAAGCGCCCCCGATGACGCCGTTTATCCCGAAGATCAGTCCTATGGCCGTGGCTTCGGTCCCCCTCTCCACCACGTCCAACATGGCCGCCTGCATGATCTGGTGCAGGGCGAAACTGAACAAGCCCAGTCCTGCCAGGACCAGGGCCAGGTAGATGCCGTCTCCGGCGCCGACCACCAGGAAGGAGAACCCGCTGGCCAGGGCCATGCCTGGGACCAGGACCATCTTGCGCCCGAACCTGTCAGAAAGTATGCCCAAGACCGGCGCCGAAACGATACCCATCCCGGTCAGCAAAGCATAGTGCACCCCCGCCGGGAAATGGCCCATGCCCAATTGGTTTTCCAGGTAAAAAGGCGCCCACTGGAATGTGGCATTCAGGCCTATCCCCCGCAGGGTGGAGGCAATCACCAGGCCCAGGACGATGGGGTTTTTCAGCAGCAGGATACCTTCCCGGAATTGGGCCCCCAGTCCTATGCTCGGGTTGTTTGGACCGGCTGGAGCGGCAACCGGCCCGTCATCCTTGCCCAAATCCCTGACCGACCACCAAACGAACACGGCCAAAAACAAGGCGGGGATCACGTAGATCAGCAGGACCGTGTTCCATAAAAGGGTCGTCAGCAAAAGCCCTGCCACCAACGGTCCCAGGACGTTTCCGATATTGGAGCCGAAACCGTGGATGGAAACGGCGAAACCACGGCGGTCGGGAAAACGTTGGGAGATGGCTGCCGTCGCCGGCAGATGCCAGAGCGCCCCGGGGAGGGACAGTAGAACGATGCCGATGACCAGCACCGGGAAACTGCGAGACAGGGCGATCACCAGAAAAGCCAGCGCGGACCAGACCATACAGCCGGTCAGAATGTACCCCCACTGCCGCTTGAGCCGGTCCACCAACACGCCACCGCCCAGGTTGACCACGCCGAAACCGCCCTGCCGGATACCTGCGATGGTGGCCACCTGAAAGTAGCTCAAGCCCATGCTGGCCGTTATGGCCGGCATGAAGACCTGGAAGCCCATATCGTAAAGATGAGAGATCCCGTGGCCGATGGACAGGCTTCCCAGAATGAATCCCCGGTTCCTTCTCAGTCCACCCTTTGCCGGTCCCTTTGCTGGTTGTGATAATGAAGAAACCTGTTCCAACAATCCCTCCTGGTCTTCGACTATGCCGGTGCGATCTCGGCCTCCTAAGAGGCCAAAGGCATGATACCCACGGCTGACCCCGCTAGCAAGCCGTCTTCCCGAGGGCGGGGATTCGACGGGGCGAGCTTGACTCACCGGCCCATCTTCGTACTATCATAGGTCCAGCCGGCGCATCCACGGGCGCCCGCCACGCGATGCAACAGAGCCTGGAGGCCATATGGACTTTCCGCTGTTTTTAGAGTTTTCCCGCCGGGGTGAAATGACCCAGCGGGACGCCTTCGAGGAGTCGTTCAACCTGGTGGACAAGGCCGAGGAATTGGGCGTCGATTCCGTGTGGCTGGCGGAATACCATTTCAACATCGACCGGTCGGTCCTTTCCGCTCCCATCACCGTGGCCAGCGCCATCGCCGCCCGCACCGAGAGGATGCGCATCGGCCTGGCGGTGCATATCCTGCCCCTGGGCAACCCCATCCGCATCGCGGAAGAAGTGGCCACCCTGGACCACATCAGCCACGGCCGGGTCGAATTCGGCATCGGACGCGGCACTTTCCCCAACGTCCACGAGGGCTATAACGTGCCCTTCCACGAAAGCCGCGGCCGGTTCGACGAGTTCTTGGAGATCATCATCAGCGCCTGGACCCAGGAACGCTTCTCCTTCTCCGGCGAGCATTACTCCTGCAACGACGTGGGCATCGCGCCCCATCCTTACCAAGACCCCTACCCGCCCATCACCATGGGCATCACCTCGGTGGAGAGCTTCGCCATTTCCGGCCGCATGGGTTACCCCATCCTGATCAATCCGTCACGGGTATTCACCTTGGCCGAGTTAAAACCCGCCATCCAGGAATACCGCGACGCCTGGAAGGAAGCCGGGCACAAGGGGCAATCCAAGGTCGGCCTGCGAGTGCCTTTTTACGTGGCCGAGACGGCCGAAAAGGCCCACTCGGAACCCAGGGAAAGCACTTTGAATTCCATGCGCCGGTTGGGAGAGCGGGTCGCCGGCTACGCCGACCTTCGGGGGACCACGGGAGACTGGGGCGCCGAAGGGGAGCGCATCCTGGAGATGGGATACGACGACTGGGTCAAGGACAAGGTGGTTTTTGGCACCCCCGACGCCGCCGTGGACAAGATCAATGCCTTGAAAGAAGATCTGGGCTTGGACCAGATCATGTATGAGGTCAACTACGGCAATCTAATACCATACGAACGCCAGATCAACTCGTTGACGCTGATAACCCAAGAGGTATTGCCCAACGTCAGGTAGCCCGGGGCCACGGCCGCCTCATCCCGGCGCAATGCCTATGTGGATCACGTTCTCATCCGTGGACAAATCCCTCGTATCCGACGTAATATTCCCCCATCATGGTCAGCGATCGCATCCAGCGGCAAATCGACCGATTTCTCGATGAGGCGGAAGAGGCTGTAACCCAAGGCGACTGGGCGGTGGCGGGAGACCTGGCCGCGAAAGTCCTGGCCCTTGATCCAGGGAACGCCGACGCCGTCACCTACCTCGCCGCCGCCGAACGCACTCGGAGTCCTCAAGCTCGGTCCGAGACAGAACCGCCAACAACTGCTTCCCCGCAAGATAGCCGTTCAGAACCCAC
>JADFPM010000223.1 GCA_022562335.1 Chloroflexota bacterium | reverse complement strand
CGCTGGGATGCCAGGTCCAGCACGATTCTTTCAACAACATCATCGCCAAATTACCGGGACCCAATTCGGCCGTCCATGAGAACCCCGTGATGCTGTCCGCCCACATGGACACGGTGGACCCCGGCCGGGGCATCAAGCCGATGCTGGACGGAGACACCCTGCGTTCCGACGGCACGACCATCCTGGGCGGTGACTGCAAAGCGGGCCTGGCCATAGTCCTAGAGGCGTTGGCCTCGGTCAAAGAATCCGGCGGCAACAACCGGCCCGTGGAGATTGTCTTCACCCGCCACGAAGAGGGCGGGTTGGTGGGCGTGCACCACCTGGACTTCAGCCTCCTGAGCGCCAAGGAAGGGATCATTTTCGATGGGGAGGGACCGGCCAACCGCATCACGGTGGCCGCGCCTTCGCAAAACGTGGTCACCGCCCACATCAAAGGCCGGGCCGCCCATGCCGGGCTCGAACCGGAAAACGGTATCTCGGCCCTTCTCATCGCCGCCGAGATCCTGGGCCAATTGCCCTTGGGGCGTATCGACGCCGAGACCACCTCCAACATCGGCCGCATGGAAGCGGGACTGAAAAGGAACATCATCCCAGAGGAAGCCGTCCTGGACGGAGAGATCCGCAGCCGGGACAACGCCAAGCTGGACCACTACACCGCGGAATTCCACCGAATCTTCGACCAGGCCGCCGCCAGGTATCCCGAAGCCCAGATTTCGTTGGATATCACCAACACCTACCAGGCCTACAACATCGACGCCGGCCATCCAACGATCGAAACCATCAGCCGGGCCCTGACGGCCATGGGTTTAACCCCTCAACTGGAGGCCAGCGGCGGCGGGTCCGACGCCAACGTATTCATTGAAAAGGGCATAGTTGCCGTGCCGGTGGGCATCGGCGTCCAATCCTTCCACACCACCTGGGAGACGGCCGACATCCCCATGGTGCTACAGGGAGCCGAGATGTGCGAGAGGGTCATCCGGGGCGGGTGATTTACATTTCCAAGTTGGCAGAGGACGAGACTACACTTCTCTAATTCAATCCGCTCGCCCCTATCGTGAACTCAACTTGATTGGATTAATGGTTAAGAACAATTACCAGATAGCCCTATTTCATGGGGGAATATGACAAGAAATTCTTGACATCATCACGAAATTAATCGACAATTATGTCGAAAGGTTCCTCCCCGGTGAAAGTGCCCATGGGGCACTGCCTTAGGGCTAGCTGGGGAGGTCTCTTTTTGTCTGGGAGGGGAGGTCAGGCGCTTGACGAACTGTTATATTTTCATAGACTAATCCGGGAACTATGATTTTTCGCCGAGAGGAACTAAATATTGGGTCCTTACCAGCTTGATTACAGAAGACCTCCATCCGGGATTGCTCGAACTATACGATTTAAAACATGACCTAATTGCCCTAGGCACTGACATAGAATACTTTCACGCGGCTGAGGATAGGCAATTCGTCAGGGATAAAGTATTCGATATAATTCGGCACCTCTCAAACATTCGAGCAGATTCTCTCATTGTCGATAAAAGAAAAACTGCCCCGGGAATCCGGCCTTTACATCGATTCTATCCAGCGATGGTCGAGCACCTCCTTAAATATCCACTCGATCCACGTGGCATTGATATTCAAAGATATGAAAAAGTGTTTATCTTTTTTGACCGCGCTGTCAGCGCAAGGAAACAACAGCAGGCCCTAGTTGCTGCAGTCAAACGATACCTAGCCCAACACTTAAAGGGCGTCAGCTATCACATAACCATGCATTCCTCCGCCTCACATCACTACCTCCAAATGGTCGATTATCTATCATGGGCAATGTACGTTAAATGGGAACGTAACGAGATACGTCCTTATTCGCAGGTTTCTCACCAGTTCAAGAGCGAATTTTCAATTTTCCAAGATGGGACGACGATTTGGTATTAATGGCCCAAAACTACCGATTTTGAGCCTTGTTTCAAATTGTGTTTTGGCCGCCACGCCATATCCACCCCGATTCATAATGAATGTTCCCCTTACCACCCATTCGGTCCGGTTGACTCCCTAGCCCTAAGACACACATAATGGCGAATAGTACTGATATGTTGAAATACGAAACCACACGATACTGGAGCGAGGAAGACCGGTCTTCGTCGCCGAAGTACCCGAACTTCCAGACCCGCATGGCCCATGGGGACAGCCACGAAGCCTTCCTCGTCAATGTCAAAGATGCCATCCAGCTGTGGATCGACACCGCCCAAGAGTTCGGCGACCCGATCCCGGAGCCCAAAGGCCGCCGGTTGATGTTGGCTTAACCGAGCCGAAACCGTAACCACCCCATCCGTCTCCAACCAACCGCCAGGGAGGGAAGCATCCATGGCAACGTCCACCCGAAGACGCCAGTTGGGCCGGCCCGTATCCATCGTGGGCGCGGGCATCACCCATTTCGGCGCATTCAAAGAAAAAACCAGCCGCGACCTGTTCACCGAGGCGTTTCAAGACATGATGGGCAGCCTGGACCAGGGCATGGATGTGCAGGACATCGAGTGCGGCTACCTGGGCAACTACTCTTCGGACCTCTTTGAAGGCCAGGGCCACACCGCGCCCATCATAGCCGATTGGCTGGGAATGACCCCCGCCCCCATCACCCGCATCGAAAACGCCTGCGCCAGCAGCGGCAGCGCCCTGCGGGAGGGGATGATGGCCATTGCCTCGGGCCTGTACGACGTGGTGCTGGTGGGCGGCGTGGAGAAGATGACCAACCTGCCCACCGAAGGCGTCACCGACGTCCTGGCCACCGCCGCCGATGTTCTTTACGAAATACCCGCCGGAATGACCTTTCCCGGCATCTACGGGGCCCTGGCCAAGGCCCATATGGACCGCTACGAGACCAACCTGGACCATCTGCTGAAGGTGGGCATCAAGAACCACGTCAACGGCGCTTTGAACCCCAAGGCCCAATTCAACATCAGCATCCTGGACTTGATGGAGAGCCGTAAGACCAGGGCCGAAGAACGAGGCCAGCCGGTCCCTGAATGGAAAGATGAGATGGACTTTCTCAACGACGCCAGGGCGAATCCCTGGATCGCCTGGCCCCTGCGGCTGTACGACTGCGCCCCCATCACCGACGGCGCCGCCTGCGTGTTGCTGGTGGCCTCGGAACTGGCGGGCGATTTCACCGATAAGCCGGTGCACATCGTGGGCACCGGCCAGGCGACGGGCCGGCCGCTGCACGACGCCGAGGAGTTGACCTCCCTGTCGGCCGCCAAGGAAGCCGCCGGCCAGGCCTACCGGATGGCCGGTGTCGAAGCCAAGGACATCCAGGTGGCCGAGGTCCACGACTGCTTCACCATCGCCGAGATCATAGCCACCGAGGACCTGGGATTCTTCGCTCCCGGCGAAGGTCCCCGGGCCGTGGATGAGGGCAGGACGTCCCGGGACGGCGACCGGCCCATCAATACCTCCGGCGGATTAAAGGCCAAGGGCCACCCGGTGGGAGCTTCGGGCGTGGGCCAGGTCATCGAAGTGTTTCACCAGTTGCGGGGCGAGGCTGGGGAGCGCCAGTTAAAAAACCCGGACCTGGAACTGGGCCTGACCCACAACGTGGGCGGCACCGGCGGCACCTGCGTGGTCAACATCATGAGGCGGGGATAGGTACGAGCATGGCCGGCGAAACGAAAGGTTTTACCAGCGCTTCATTCAACGCCTTCCTGACCGGGGAAAATGACGGGGAAAAGCGGCTGATGGGGGTGCGCTGCCGGTCCTGCGGCCACCTATCGGCGGAGCCCCGGCCCATGTGCCCCTCGTGCCACGGGAAAGACATGGAGTGGTTTCAATTCAGCGGCAAGGGCCGCCTGAGCACCTTCACCTGCATCTCCATCGTCACCAACGCCATGGGCGAGAAGGGTTACGGCCGGGACAATCCCTGCTGCGCGGGTATAGTCACCCTGGAAGAAGGGCCGCGGATCAGCGCCCGCATCCTGGGGGTGGACGGCAACAATCCCCAGGACATCAAGACCGAAATGGACGTGATATTAGACCTGGAAGACCTGGACGCGGGACATCCCTCCCCGGCCTTCCGCCCGGTGTGACGCTTTTAAGCGGTCAGCTTTCAGCTAATAGGCTGACGGCTGATGGCTATTAATCTAAACCTCGGGTGCCCACCCAGCCGGTCTCGGACACGTCGATTATCACGCCGTCGGGCCCGCCGTATTTGACTTCCACGTTGTCGTGACGCGCGCCGGGCATGCCCACACCCAGGGCCTGGTTGATGTCTTCCCGTGGCTGTGAGTTGGCGGCCTGCATCTTTTCGGCTATCTCTTCCAGGCTTTCTACCTCGAAACCTATGTGGTGGATACCGCTGTAGGTCTTGCCGTATTCGGCGCCGGCCACCTGGTCGTTTTGGAAATCCAGGATGGCGAAATTGATATTGCCGTCGCTGAGGTAATAGCCCTTGGCGTTGGGGCTGTCCAGCTTGGCTATCTCCCGCAGGCCGAAGACCTCTTTGTAAAATTTGGCGGTCGCGTCGGCGTCCTGGGTCGCGATGGCGATGTGTTTGATCTGGGCCATGACTCTCCTCTTTAGCTCACGAATTTAACTTACGCCAGGGTGGTGATCTTGCGGCCACGATATCATCTTGGGTAAAAATCTGCCAGTCCCGGCCGTTACCCGGATGACCGCAACCCGGCATCTTAAATCCTGCCGGGCGGCGGGCGTTGGCCAAGCCCTATCATGACATGGCCGAATCCACCATGCCATGATAGAATTTGGCCTGGTCGGGCCA
>JADFPM010000222.1 GCA_022562335.1 Chloroflexota bacterium | reverse complement strand
TGGGGTGGGGCCCACCCTGCCCCGGACCCTTCGCTGCACTCAGGGCAACACCGGTAAATCCCACCATCCGAGGACCGAACCATGCCGATGGACCAGGTCATTCAAGCATCCCAGGAATTCCTCAGCGCCGAAGGGTTGCCCGGCTGGCTGGTCTACGACTACCGCGGCTTGAACCCCATCTTCCGGCAGGTGATCGCGCCCTCGGGACACGTCACCCGGCAATGCTTTTTCTTCATTCCCGCCTCCGGCCAACCGCGCCTGCTGGTCCATCACGTGGACGCCGGCAAATTCGCCGATTCCGGGGCCGCGTTGGTGGTGTTCCGCAGCCGGGAATCCATGCTGGAAGGTCTGCAAGGGATTTTGAACGGTCTGGGCACCGTGGCCATGGAATACTCCCCGATGAACGCCCTGCCCCGGGTTTCCAAGGTGGACGCCGGGACCATAGAACTGGTTAGGAGCCTGGGTGTGGAGGTGGTCTCCTCGGCCGACGTGATGCAGCACGCCACCCAGCGGTGGAGCCCAGAGCAATTGGAGGGGCATAAGCGCACCACGGCCAAGCTGGGCGAGATCGTCAACCAAGCCTTCAGCTACATCGGGGAGCGCCTCGGCAGTGGACCCACCGAATTCGACGTGGCGGAATTCATTCGGACCCGTTTCCGGGAAGAAGGGCTCGAGACGCCCGACGGGCCCATCGTATCGGTCAACGCCCATTGTTCGGACCCGCACTACGAGCCCGAAGAAGGGACCAGCAGCGTGATCAAATCCGGCGATTGGGTGCTGATAGACCTGTGGGCCAAGTCCATCGCCCCACCCTCCTCAATCACCGGTGGGGATGCCTCACCCGATACCCCGCTCGCCGGCGCTGATCCCTTATCCTCCCCTCTTGCGGAGGAGGGACCAGAGGGGGGTCCGTCCGTCTACGGCGACATCACCTGGGTGGCCTACGTGGGCGATTCGGTGCCCACACGACACCAGGAGATCTTCGACATCGTCATCGGCGCCCGGGACGCCGCCCTTGGCTTTCTGGAAGAGTCACATTCCAAAGGCGGCACGGTCCAGGGATGGCAGGCCGACGCGGTGGCCCGCGAGTACATCGCCCAGCGGGGTTACGGGGAATATTTCACCCACCGGCTGGGCCACAGCATCGGCGGCGAGGTGCACAGCGAGGCGGTGAACCTGGACGGGTTTGAGACCCACGACACCCGGCGCATCATCCCCGGGGTGGGTTTCTCCATCGAGCCCGGCATCTACCTGCCCGAATTCGGCGTCCGCTCGGAGATCGACGCCTACATGTCCGAAACCGGCCCCTACGCCACCTCCCCGGTGCAGCGGGAAGTGGTGTTGATCCGGGGTGGGCTGTAAATCAACTCCACCTCGATTCGTCCTCTGGACCGCACATTAAATCAATTTCCCCCTGATCAAATGTCCAGTCTAAACCTGTTATTGTTGATTTGGGCACACTGTGATATTAAACAAGGCATTGCGCCGTCGGCGAAGCGGGAGGAAGCAGCTTCAACTTTGGGGATATTGGGGATGAGCCAACGCCGAATAGCGATCGCAAATATCGTATAACACCTCTCGAACTTTGACCAAGAGGTCGCCCACTTTGTCTACAGCAGACAGACTTGCAGCCATTTCCTTTTCGCCTTGACTTTCAGGTTCAAATTCTTCCCAAACCGAAGACGCCATCATGCCCTGTTCGGTCAACACAACTTTTTGGCGCTGCAACGCTTTCCCGGCGGCAAGATCATCTATATGACTGTGAGTCGCATGGTTCCGGTATTCTTTCAATGCTTGCAGAATCGTAGATTCGTCGCCATTGACGACACCTCGTGCAACCCCGACTCTAATAAGTTTGTCTAACACCGAATTATCATTCATTCTTAGCAACTCGCGAAGCCCGTGCTCCACCCCGGCCGCCAAGGAAAGGATGCATCCCGTGTACTGGCCATTGGTATAACAAACGCCTGCCTCATCCAATAAATCAGTTGTCCAACTCGGCATATAGAAACCGACTGGTGTCTCAATCTGTACCACCATAGAAAGCCGTTTTGCGCGCCGTTGGATAGTACGTTCATCAATGGTGCGTATGATTTCGAGGCATTCTTCGACATTTCGCTTTCGCTGAATCCACGTTCTTTGATTAACCAACGAGTAACCGCTCCTTACTATGGTTGGCAGGTCGACCCAGCAGCCCGGCATCTAACTGCCCGAATTCGGCGGCAGCCATGGGCCTCACGGGGCCTGCCTGACCTCCAGGCCGTCGCTGGGGAAATGCTGGTCCAGCGAATATACGATATCAGCGCCAGCGCTACGGGCCGACGCCCAGATCAAAGCATCGGCGAAGGAGACCCTCGCCGATGGCCGGCACATGAGTAATCCCTGGAGCACGCGACTTTTAACCATGCCGTGGGTTTGGATGTTTGATTTTTGAAGGAACTCAATGAGATTGTCCACCACGTCTTCTCTAGGCATCTGATATAACGTCGACAACACATATGCTGTTTCGGCCAGGGCCACGCCATCGATCTGAAGGCCGCTCACACCGTCGATGATCGCCGCTACTTGGCTGGCCTCTGCTTCCGGTGTTCCCGTGAGGTACCGGACCACGAAGCTAGTATCAAGAAACGCCATCATCAGGCTCCGTTCTTGTTAACTCTCGCTCCATTACAGCCCTGGACCAGGCCAATTCTCGAATCTCGTCCCAGCTTAAGCCCCGAACCAACTCTGGATCCACGAATTTCTTCAGACTTCCCAAAAGCGACCTGTTGTGTTCCGGACCGACGAAGTAGATCTCCACGTGGTCATCCACCAACCGTTGCAGCGCGAGCCACCCAGGGCCGATGCCCAGCCGGTCGCGGATCTGTTTGTCTATCACGACCTGGCCCTTGGTTCCTACTTTATTGGCCATGTATAACTCCATACACTTGGTATGAATTTATCGTACCAAACCTACATTCTCGGCACAACCAACCCATTGTTGCCCAAGCCAGCCGCTGCCTTTAGAATGGGCCCAACACCAGACGACTTGATGAGCAAGACACGTTGAGAGGTTCAACCATGAAATTCTCCTTGGCTTACGAAATGCAAAGGCCCACGCTGGACGACCATGCCGTCATCGAAGAAACCATCGAGCAGTGCATCCTGGCCGACGAGGTGGGGTTCGATGCCGTGTGGTTCGTCGAGCACCACTTTCTGACCACTTTCTCTAGCTCGCCGTGTCCCGAAGTTATATTTGGCGCTCTCAGCCGCCTGACCAAGAATATACGCCTGGGGTTTGGCGTGGTGGTATTGCCTTATCACCATCCGGTGCGGGTGGCCGAGCGGGTGGCCATGGTGGACCAGCTCTCCCACGGCAGGGTGGAGTTCGGCACCGGCCGGTCGGCGCCCTACGAGCAGCTGGGCATGGGCATCGACCCCCGGGACAGCCGGGAGATGTGGGAAGAATCCCTGACCATGGTGCCCAAGATCTGGGAGTCTGACTTCTTCGAGTGGGAAGGAAAGTTCTGGAACGTGCCCTCCCGGCAGGTGTTGCCCAAGCCCTACCAGAAACCCCATCCCCCCATCTGGGTTGCCGCGTTGCAGCCCGCCACCTACCAGATCGCGGCCCAAAAGGGCATCGGCGTCATGGCCCTGGGGGTCAACGCCCCCTCGGTGCTGGAGCCGGAGATCAAGGCATACCGGGAGACTATCAAGAACGCAAACCCCGTGGGCGGTATGGTCAACAACCAATGGTTGAGCTCCTGCTTCGGCCTCTGCGGCGAAGACAACCGCGCCACCCAGGAGCTGTGCGCCCAATCCCTGAAGACGTTCTTCGGACCGGGCCGTCCCTACGTTCAGGACCAGAAGGATGTCTATTCGAAACTGCTGGAGCAATGGGGCGGCGTACCCGACCACCTGGCCCAAAACTTCTCCAGGTATATCGAAGTGGAGAAACCCGATGAAGCCCAAAGCTCCAATGGAGGCTCGGGAAGCAACTTGGACCTGTCCGGCGGGTCGGCATTGGCCCAAAAGATATGGGAGCAGTTTGACGCCGCGACCATGGCGGAGCGGGGCATCATCGTGGCCGGAGACCCGGAAAGCTGCATCGCCGCCGCCAAGCTGCACGAGGCCACGGGGGTGGACCAATTGCAGTTCCTGATGGCCACCGAGACCGTGGACCACGCCGCAGTGATGAAGTCCATCGAGATGTTCGGGAAGCACGTGATCCCGGAATTCAAGAAGGCAGACAAGGCGGCGGGGTAGCAGTCCCCACGGCCGCCTTTCATTCAAACAGATCAGAATGTTAGCTCAAAACGTCCACCCAGATGCGGATGGCCGCCACCGCCACCACCCCGGCCAGGGCGTAGCGCAGCAGGCGGGGTCTCAACCGCCGGCTCAGCATGGCGCCCAGTTGGGCCGACGGGACCGACCCGGCCACCATGACCAGCGACAGCTCAAAGGGCACCTGGGCCGTGGTCAGCTTCCCGGCCAGGCCCGCCACCGCCGAGAACATGATGATGCCCAGGTTGCTGCCAATGGCCATCCGGGTCGGGACCCGCAACACGTAGAGCATGGTGGGGATTAGCAGGAAAGAACCGGCCTGCCCCACCAGACCCCCGGAAAAACCGATGACGCCGCCCAGGGCCAGGGCCAGAGGCGCGTTGAAGCTGAACGCGCTGGGTTCCGTTTGGTCTTGGGCCTCCCGGTTTTGTGAATTCCGGGACCCGGGCAGGAATATCAACGCCGCCGCGATCAGGGCCATGCCGCCAAAGACGGCCAGGGTTGC
>JADFPM010000221.1 GCA_022562335.1 Chloroflexota bacterium | reverse complement strand
ATGGATTGTCTCAACGGGTACGACCGTCGTCTCATCGTCCCGATGCGATTCAATCTCGATTCCGAGTCTTTCACGAACGTACCTGCACACTGACGGACTACATCGATAACTTTTGGTAAACGAACTACTGTCCACATCGAATCCGGCCGCGCCCAGGCGAGCTTTGTACTTTGTGAGGTCATCATGGAGACCAGAATTCACGTTTCCATCTCGGCTTGTATCAAAAGTATGCTGGTAGAAGTCGCCAACAGCATACATGTGCAACCCCATGCCCGGGTTGACTAGGTCGCCGACTAGATTGAAGTCGTGCCCCGCGAAGTCCTGGAATTCATCAATTAGCATGAAATCATAGTACTTTTCGAGTCGGTCACGCAGCATACCCAGGGCACCCCGGGCCTCGATCAGTTTTGCGAGCCTGTTATGGTACACCCTGCGCGCAGAATCGAAGTAGTAACGGTCATCAGATCTGGAGAGTTTGAGTGTGCATTGAGGCGGCATCTTCCATGTGATGCCCTTTGCTCTGGTGCGAGTCCAAAGAAACGGCTTGAAGCAATGCGTGGGATAGGCGGCCGAACAAGCCAGCGCGACTCTATCATCGCCAGCAAACTCTGTCAATCCGCTGCACGCCTCCACTACACATATCAGACGGTTGGGGCGGGATTCGTCGCGGAGGTTGGTGGACCAAGTGGGCGAACGAGCGATGTCCTATCAGAAGCTGGACGCGACTTGGATTACCCGTGTCATCGCCGCCTCGAAGACGCAGGGGCCACAAATCCACCATCAGCGCCGTCAGAAGTTACTATCAGGCCAATGCCCCGTTTCCCTCATCCACATAGACGGTCGTGCCCACGCTGGCAACCTTGATCGATTGGCTATAGACCTGCTGGCCCAGCCGGTGTTCCGCCTGGTGGACTTCGGTCGAGCTTACCACGGATGTTGGATCGGGACCGCCGGAGAGGGCCTCCTCCAGCACCCTGCCATCCATCGGCGGACCGCCGGTGATCCCCAATATCCGCAACACGGTGGGCGCCAAGTCCACGTTGCCCGACGGTGTATCCACCGTGATTTTTTGTTTGAAGCTGGGGCCCCAAGCTAACAGCACGTTGTTCATCTCGTGCTTGCTCATGGAGCCGTGCTGCCCGTTCCCAGGAGCGCCCCCGGTGGAATAGACCGTGCCGGGGTAGCCCGAGCCGTTGGCCGTGGAGTCCCAACGAAAAGACATGGCGATCTCCGGACACCGGGGGCCCTGGTTGCCCACCAGGGACGCCGGCAGAGTGCCCGGAATCTCGCCCACCGAGTCCGAGACCGTGAGGCTGCCGCACCAGGGCTGGGCCATCAGCCAGAACGCCAGCCGCTGGGCCGTGTCGTGGTCCCCCGGCCGGGTGTAGAACAGGGCCGTCCCGCCGTTGGTGGCCACGGCAACGCAACCGGGTTCTCCGCCCCCTGGAAATCCCGCGCCTCTGACCAAAGCCTCGATGTCGATGACCTGGGAAATGGTGGAATACCCGTGGTCCGAGGCCACCATCACGTCGGTATCCCCTTCCCGCCCGGTCCGGCGCAACCAGTCCATCAGCTCGCCAAACTGGCCGTCGGCATCCCTGATCGCCCCCTGGGACAGAGAAGAACCGACGGGCGCGGCGTGTTGGGATTTGTCCGGTTCCGACGACCAGATCATCGCGACGGCCGGGTTTCGTTCCGCCAGGATGTATTCTGTGAATATACGCATCGAATGGGCCGTCCTGACGGTGTTCGGGCGGGCCTCATCGGGCCACGGCCCAAATCTTTCAAAAAGCTGTTGGTTCAGCGAGCGGGGGAGGGTGAATTCCGGGTGGATGGTGGCGCCGCCGAACTCTTCCGCCGTGGGGTTTTGAAGATAGGCGTTGCCGCTGGTGCCGGCGCCGATGGCAATGTACTCGTGGCCATGGCGGGAAAGAATCTCAGCCAGCGTAGGCGCCAGCAGCACCCGTCCGGTCTTTTCGGCCACCTGGGTCAACTCGGGTTCCAGGGCCGGGATAGCTTGGTTGGGGTTGAAATCCCGAATCATGAGGCGGTTGGCCGCCAAGCCGTGGCCTCCGGGGGTGAGGCCGGTAACCATGCTGGCCACGTTGGCCCTGGTCACCGACGGGAATACCGGATGGTGGTTGGTGAAGGTCACGCCGCTTTCGGCCATGGCCGAAAGATTGGGCATCAACTCAGGATTCACCTGAGACGGTTGCAGCCCGTCGAAAACCATGATCACCACCGATGTCATCGAGTCCCCATCCTAGCGCAACCTGATTTCCAGGCCGAAACCTTGTGGCCACCGGTGATTATACCTGCGTACCCCGCCTCTGGGTATCGGCGAAACGTCTAAGACGGGGCACTGCGTTCCCGGTAATCGGGTATGCTAGCATTTGGCCCGGTTAGCAATTGCTAAGCGTTGCGTTAATAGCTAAACATCACGAGCAACCAGGCCAGAGCAGAAATCCCCCCAACCCCCTTCCAAAAGGGGGGCATCTCTCCCCCTTTGCAAAGGGGGATTTACCCCCGCGGGTCTGTCTATCGTTAATTTTAGGAGCCTATGCAAGGCTCAGCAAATAGAGCAACGCACTCCATTGATGAATCAGGGAGGATACCGATGGCCACGCCCGCCGTTAGGATCGAGAACGTGCAACCCCCGGCCACCATCGCCGCCGGAGACCGGGCCAGGACATTGACCCTGGAAGGCCGGGACATCATCGATCTCAGCCAATCCAGCCCGTATCACGTCACGCCTTCTCACATCGTTCAAGCGGGCATATCCGCCCTTGAGGCCGGACTTACCAACATAAGCTCGCCAAGGGGCGAACCCGATTTTCGCCGGGCCATGGCGAGGAAGCTGGCTTTACATAACCAACTGGACGTCGATGAAGACAACGTGTTGGTGACGCCGGGCAGCAAGCAAGGGCTGTTCTACTCCGTCAACGCATACATCGGCGAAGGCGACGAGGTCCTGTTGCCCGAGCCCACCTGGGTCAGTTTCAGGCAACAGGTGGAACTTTCCCAGGGAAGGCCGGTTTCGGTGCCCTTGAGCGAGGAGGAGGAATACCGGTTGAGCTACGACGTGCTGAAACAACACGTCACGCCCCGCACCAAAGCCTTGATCATCAACAACCCAAACAATCCCACGGGCCGGGTTTACTCCATGGAGGAGCTGCAGGCCGCCGCCCAGATCGCCACCGAGCACGACCTGTTGGTGGTCTGCGACGAGACCTACGAATATTTCGTTTACGGTTCCCAGCGCCACGTCACCCTGGCCAGCCTGCCGGGCATGTGGGAACGAACCCTCACCAGCTACACCTTCACCAAGGCCTACGCCATGTCGGGCTGGCGGCTTGGCTGCATCGTCGGCCCCAAAGAGCTTCTGGAGCCGCTGCGAAAGGTCCACGAGCACACCGCCAGTTTCGTTTCCCCCTTTGTCCAAGCGGCGGGGACAGCGGCGTTGGACGGCCCCCAGGACCACATCGAGGAGTGGCGTCAAAGCTGCGATATCCTCCGTACCGAGGTGGCTGCCCGGTTGAACAGCGTGCCGGGATTGGCCTGCGCCGTCCCTCAAGGCGCGACCTTTGTCTTTCCCCGGTACTCGGCAAACCATACCTCGGCGGAATTGGCCATGTTGCTGATTGAGCGGGAAGGCGTGGTGGTGACGCCCGGCTCCGGATTTGGCGATTGCGGCGAAGGCCATTTCAGAATAGCCTTGATGCGGTCTCCGGCAGACCGGGTGTTGGAGGGGACAGACCGCATCTGCCGTTTTTTTGATTCGTTATCGGGCTGAACGGCCGGATCACCGAATCGTTAAGCCGGCGGTTGCTGTTTCATCAGGGATGGCGGCCTAAACCACGGACCTTTGAATCGTGAGGGGGTTAGAGATGGGTTGGTCAGCGAATCATGCCAAGGGCCTTTTACACTACTCGCCGCACCATAGCTATCGCGGCTACACGCTGGTCACCAACCTGGGCGGGGACCAATCTGTTCTGATCGATATGGAAGGGCGCATCTGCCAACGCTGGACCCTTCCCCAGGGTATCGGTTACGCCTGCTTGCTGGACAACGGCAACCTCCTGCTGCGCACCGGCGGGCCCAAGGACCTGCCGCCGGGAAGCCATCCGCTGCAGGCCCGGTCATCGGAATCCGTGCTGGAAATCGACTGGGACGGCAACGTGGTCTGGGAGCACCGCAGCCCGGATATGTTCCCCCACCACGATTTTGAGCGCCTGCCCAACGGCAATACGCTGATCTTGATGTGGGCGCCCTTGCCGGACGGACTGGAAGCTCAAGTCCAGGGCGGTTTCAAGAAGGACGACGACCCCGATCAGATGTACGGCGACGTCGTCCGGGAGATAACCCCCGGCGGCGCGGTGGCCATGGAGTGGCGAAGCTGGGAACATCTGGACCCGGAAATAGACGCCATCTGCTGGCTGGAAGGCCGCCACGAGTGGACCCACCAGAACGCCCTTTCGGTGACCGCCGATGGAGACCTTTTGGTCAGCTTCCGGCAGACCAGCACCGTGGGCATCGTGGACCGGACCACCGGCGATTTCACCTGGAAATGGGGCCCCGGCGAGATCTCCCACCAACACAATCCCACCTTCCTGGACAACGGGCGCATCCTGTTATTCGACAACGGCCCGCACCGGCCGGGGTTCTCCCATTCCCGGGTGATAGAGGTTAACCCATCCACCAACGAGATCGCTTGGGAGTACCAGGGCGACCCTCCGATATCCTTCTACAGCTACCACATAAGCGGCGCCCAGC
>JADFPM010000220.1 GCA_022562335.1 Chloroflexota bacterium | reverse complement strand
GCGGGGGCCACCGGTCCCGAACGCTCATACCCCGGCTATGCTCCGGCGTTCAGCGCCCTGGGCGGCCTGGGCCACCTCACCGGCTACGGCGACGGGCCACCCGCCGAGTTGCACGACAGCATAGACTCGCGCATCGGCTCCACCGCGCTGTTCGCCCTGCTCACCGCCCTGTTCCGGCGGCGGCGCACCGGCCAGGGTGAGTTCATCGACCTATCCTCCCGGGAAGCCATCACCATGTTCAGCGGTGAAGCGCTGATGGATTACGCCATGAACGGCGTGGTTCAGGAACGCCGGGGCAACCAGGAGCCGGGGTCCGCTCCCCACGGCTGTTATCAGTGTCTGGGAGACGACCGCTGGTTGACCATTGCGGTGGGAAACCAGGAGGAATGGATCGCCCTCTGCGCCGTGACCGGGAACCCCCAGTGGTCCGATGATCCCCGGTTCGCCGATGGCCTCAAACGGTGGGACAACCAGGAAGCGTTGGACCAGCTCATCCAAGGCTGGACTCTAACCATGGATGCCGGTGAAGCGGCGGAAATGCTGCAGAAATCGGGTGTCGCCGCGGAAGTCTCCCTCGATGGAAAGGAACTAGCCGGCGACCCCCACCTCCACGCCCGCAAGGCCTGGGATTTCGTCGACCACCCAATCCTGGGGCACATCCAGGTGCCCAGCCCGCCCTGGAGGTTCAGCGAGACCCCGGCCACCATCCGCGCTCCCGCCCCGCTGCTGGGCCAGCATAACGATTATGTGCTGGGGGAACTTTTGGGAGTTGGGCAAGAAGAGATGGACCGATGGGTAGCGAAAGGTGTGGTGGACTAACCCGCGCCTTTGCCCCACCTCTCCACCTCCACGGCGGCGAGGAAGTCGGAAACGGTGCGGTTGAACAGGTCCGGCTCTTCCAGGTTGATGGTGTGGCCGCTTTGGGGGAACACGGCCAGCCCGGCGCTGGGAATGGTTCTTTTCATGAAAATCGCCGGCTCGACGCAGGGGCCGTCTTCGTCGCCGATCATGATCAGCACCGGCATGGACAGCCGCCGCAGCTCCTCTTCCAGGGCATAGACGGTGGGCCGGGTCAGCTGCACTCCCTGATAGGTGAGGGCCATACCCAACGCCGAATGTGACGACAGGCCATGGTGGAACTCCTCCCAGCCCCTGGGGTCTTTGCGCAGGAACTGCACCCTGGTCTCGCCCCGGGCGTAGTCATCGGCCACGGCCTCCATGCCTTCATTCATCAGCCGGTCGATCAGGTTCTGCCCGGACCGGCGAAACTCCTCCGGTCCATCGGACCCGGAACCCGCCGCCGCGACCAACAGCGCCCGGGCCATCTCCGGATGGGCGATGCCGAAATTCAACGCCGTGCTGCCGCCCATGGAAAGGCCGCCGATGTAGGCCGAGCCAACTCCCAGATGCTGCATCAGTAGATGTAGGTCTTCCACCGCCAGGTCTTGGGAATAGGCGGCAGGGTCACTGGGCACGTCCGACGGCGGATAGCCCCTGGCCGCGTAGGTGATGACCTGATAACGACGGGAGAAATACCTGACCTGGGGCTCCCAGCTTTCGTGGTTGCCGGCGAATTCATGGCACCAAACCAGGGGAAATCCCTGTCCGGTGACCTCGTAATGGATATTCACGCCATCGGCGGAGAAGCTGGGCATCAAGTCCTCTTTTTTCATAAACGGCGGTAGGTGTCCTCTGACCGTAAGGCAACCCGGACAACAGTCACGACATGCTCCGAATCATCGACGTGGAAGATAACGCGGTATCTGCCGAATCTGAGCCGCCAGAGATCAGCATGCCCCCTAAGCTTGGCCGCCCGCCGGGGTCTGGGTTCAGTCTGGAGCTTGATCAGTTCGGCCTGAATGCGCCGGTAGATCGGACCCGGCAATCCCAGCAGTTCTTTGCTCGCCTCCCGGTGAAAAAGCACCTCATAGGGCACCCTTGCGCTCCAACTCTACTCGCTCGGATTCGACTTCCTCCAAGGTGACCCTGCTGCTGGAATCGGTGAGGCGTTCCAAGGCGAGCCGGACGTCATTCTCCTCTTCCAATTCGTCCATTATCAACCCCAATAACCACTCGCTGATGGTCATATCTTCAAGTGCCGCTTGGGCTTTTACCCGCCGCCGAATGTCCGGAGAGACATCAATGACCAGTCTTGGTCTTTTTGTAGTTTCTGAAGCCATATCGGAACCTCCTCGTCCCAGTCTATGGCATTGTTGTCATGGTGTCTAGTTGGCAAGACACCATTCGTGGGCATGGAGGCGGCGCAATCGCGTCATAGCCGGTCCAGAGGCGCTTGCTTACATGATTGATGTGGGATCTTTCAATCAATGACTGAAACGGGTTGGTGTAGGGGTGGCCCTCAAACAAGGGGCCAGACCCGGTTGGCAAAATCCTCCATGTTCCGCTGCATGTCCGCAAAGTCCTGGCTGACGCGGACGAAATCTACCACCAGGTGGCCCACGCCGATACCTTCATATTGGCGGATGTCGGATGCGATCTGTTCGGCATCGCCGTTAAATGGGAGACGCTCTTCGGAGGTGGATAATGCCGGCGGGGCCCCGTCTTTGATAAGCTGGAACTGGTGAGTCCGGTGAACGACCTCTATTTCCGAAGGGTCGCGCCCCGCTTCCCGGGCGTAGCGGGCCAGCCGCGCGATTCCGGCCGCCAGTTGTTCCGGCCCCGCCATGGGAAATGCCGGATTGGACCCGATGGGGTACCAGGCGTCGGCCAACCTGGCGGCGCGGCGCATGGCCGGCCGGCTCTCTCCGCCCACCCAGATGGGAGGATGCGGCTTCTGGACCGGCTTGGGCATAAAGGTGATGTCATCGAACCGGCAATACTTCCCGTGGAACGTGGGGTTGTCGCTGGTCCAAAGCTCCTTGAAGACCTGGATGTACTCATCGGTCACGGCGCCCCGCTCCTCGAATGGCGGCAAGTCCAGCGCCTCGAACTCCTCCCGCATCCAGCCAACGCCGACACCCACCACCAACCGGCCCCCGGATAGGACATCCAGGGTGGCCAACGCCTTGGCCGTGACCACCGGGTTACGGTGGGGCGCGATCATCACGCTGGTGCCAAGCTTTATGGTCTTGGTCTGGCCGGCCAGGAAGGAAAGCACCGTCAGTTGCTCCATGGCCACTCCCGAATCAGACCCGGGGAATTCTCCCCCTTGGGTGTACGGGTAGGTGGATGAGATCTTGTTTGGCACTACGATATGGTCGCTGGCGAGCACGGTATCGTAACCCAGGGCTTCGCCGTGGCGGGCGATGATCCCCAGGTTTTCCGGCGTGGCCATGGGGCCGCGCCCCGGTACGGTAAAGCTATATCTCATTTTATTTCCCCCTTAGCGATTCCGCGATATTCTTTGAATCTGCCCACGGGCCACCTCCAACTGGCGCCGGCTGGACCGGGTCCTAACGTGGTCCGGTCCCAGCACTCTCGTCCGGTCCTCCAGGGTTTTCTCGTGAAGCCACGCTGCTTGGAGGGGAAATCCCATGGCAAGGTAGGTATTGGCCAGGCTGCTCTTGCTGCGCAACGTGTCTGGGTGGTCCGGTCCCAACACCCGTTCCCTCTTTACGAGGATATCCCGGAACCAACGCATGGCCTGAGGATACCGCCTTGCGGCGTAATAGGTGTTGCCCAACCGGGAGCGGGCCCGCAGGGTGACCGGGTGGTCCGGACCGTGGACCCGTTGTTGCACGGCCAGCGTCTGGGCGTAAAGGCGAAGGGCTTCGTCGAACCGGCGGGCGTAACGGCACACTCGGGCCAGCTCGTTGCGGCTGGATATGACGTGCGGGTGCCCGTTACCAAGCAGGCTGACAGCTTCCGCCAGGCCTCCGCGCAGCGTGCCGATCAACTGGGATACCGGCCCCAAGGAGGTTTCTGAGGAGGCTTCTATGGTCATTGGGGCACTGGAGCCCCGGATGATTCCATGGGACCTCCGATTTCCGCTTTTCGAGGTTTTAGAAAGCTGCTTCCAGGACCTGCATCATCTGGTCCACGCTGGTCATTGGTATGGCGTTGTTCTTGGTCGCGCCGTCGCCCAGCGTCAATTCGGCGATGACCGGCAGGTCTTCCCTGGGTATCTCAAGTTCCCGCAGACGGTGGGGCATGCCCAGACCGACGATGAGATCGTCAACGGCCCTGGCCGCCGCCTCGGCGGCGGTCTCGTCGTCCATACCCTTGATGTCGATCCCGGCGGACCGGGCCAACAGGGCCTGATTATGGGCCGAGGCCGGGCGGTTGTACTCCATGACGTAGGGTTGGGTGACGCAGGAGGTGTACCCGTGTCCCACCGAATATTTCACGCCGATGACATGGCCAATCCCATGGCTCAGGCCGGAACTGACGTTGGGAGTGCCGAGCATGGACATCCAGGCAGCCATCAGGCATTCCATCCGGGCATCCAGGTCCGAGTCAGCTTCCCGGGACCTGGGCAGATTAATGAATAGGCGTTCCGCCGCCATCAACGCCGTGGCGTCGGTGGCCGGCTGGTTGCCCCGGGAATAAAGGTGCTCTATGCAATGGTCCAGGGCCTTCACCCCGGTGGAAAGCCAGAGCCAGTCGGGGGTGCCCACGGTCATCTCCGGGTCCAGCACGATGAGGTGGGCAAAAAGCAACGGATGGCGCACGCGTATCTTATGGTTGGAAACGTCGTCCAGTATGTTCCCGCCGCCGGTGTTGAATTCGCCGGCCGACAACGTGGTGGGTATGGACACCTGCAACGGCAGGCGTTTTCCCGACAGGTCCGGGGTCAACATCCCGTTCTGCTCACGGGCCAACTC
>JADFPM010000219.1 GCA_022562335.1 Chloroflexota bacterium | reverse complement strand
AAGAGCGGCCGCCACTTGGGATAGGGTCAAACCAAGGTCTTCCAGCGTATCGGGGTCCGCCTTGATGGAGACCTGTTCGTCAATCCTGCCGATGACGCCGGCCTCGAACACACCGTCAACACGTTCGATGGCGGGCACGATCAGATTGTCCACCACCCGCTGCAACGAAGGTATGTCCCGCTCCCCCAGGACGCTCAGTTGCATCACCGGGAAGATGTCCGTGGCGATGCGGCTGACCACCGGGTCGGAAACGCCGTCGGGGAACCTGATACCGGCCAGGTTGCTGACTATGTCCCGCTCCACCTCTTCCATGTCTTTACCGAAGTCGAAGGTGGCCAGGACCAGGGACATGTTTTCAGAGGAGGCCGATTGGGTCTCCTGCAGGCCGGTCATTCCGGCGATGGCGTCTTCTATAGGGCCGGTCACGTCCCGCACCACGGTATCTGGATTGGACGAAGGATAGGCCGTGGCAATGGTTATGTTGGGGAATTGGATCTGAGGGAACAGCTCACGCTCAAGATTCCGGTAGGTGTAAACACCGGCGGCCATTATCAGCAGGATAGCCAGTATGGTGACCGAACGCCGTTGCAGGGCCAGACCCGTCAGGAAGCTCAAGCCTTAATTCTCCTGGCAGCCGCGTTGGCCGGCCGAACAGAGAATCTCCATGGCATCGACCACGGCCTGAAGCTCTTCCACGGTCAACCGGCCGGCCATCCTGGTGAGCCGGAGTTGGTTGATGCGCAAGAACCGGTCCATCTCTTCCCGGCCCCTGGAGGTAAGCAGGCAGGTCACCACCCGGCGGTCGGAGGCGTCGGGGGCCCGCTCTACCAAGCCCTTATCCACCAACCGGTCGATCATACTGGTGGCCGATGACATGCTGGTCCTCAGGTGCCCCGCGATGTTGCCCATCCGTTCCGGGCCCTGAGACAACAGGTAAATGGCCCGAAACTGGGGCATGGTCAGCTCCAACTCGGACCACTCTTCACCGGATTCCGGCCGCATCTGGGCCGAGATGCGCTCCACCAGGTCCACCAACTGTTGCGTAAGCCGGTCTTTAGCTATTTGCATAGGTTGAATCAAATATTCAAAAATACTCTAAATATTTTATCAAGACGAAGGACATCGGTCAACGAAACTTCCCGGTTTGCCACTCAACGGCAAATTCGAAATCAAGCCTTACCGTGGCGGACCGGTGACGGCATTTCGTCTCCTGAACGGCGAAGTGCCCGGTAGTGGTTTTAATATTGATCTGCCGATAGAATGTGTTTCGTATTTCCGGACCGTCAAATACGACGGATTCAAACAATGTATTTTCGATGGCATTTAATATAGCCCAGCGCCTTATCTCTGGACCATGTATGGGGTTGGTGATACCTGGAGGGAGAGACATTGAATAGCCAGATCGACTTGGTCATCTCTCGTTTGATTCTAAGGAAGACCCTGGGGATCCTGGGGATTTTGTTGCCCTTCATGCTTGTGTTGGGTAACTTGATAATCTTTAGAGACGGCCTTGAGAACTCTATCAGCGGTTACTATCACACAGGAATGAGAAATGTATTTGTAGGCGTACTGTTCGCGTATGGCCTGTTTCTGTTCTCTTATAGGGGATATGAGCGCAAGGACGATATCGCCGGCGACCTAGGCTGTGTGTTCGCCATTGGCGTGGCTATTTTCCCCACGACTCCCGAGAATCCCACTTCACAATGGGCTGGCACCATCGGGTTGATCCACTTGGCTTTCGCCATGCTGCTTTTCTCCGCCCTTGCGTATTTCGCGATATGTCTATTTACCAAGACACGTCCCGGCACCGTCGTGCTTGGCAGAAAAAAGAAACAACGGAATATAGTGTACCGGTCATGTGGATACGCAATCGTCATCTGCATAGTGGTGCTTGTCCTTCTCAAATTTCTGCCCGGCGACATCACTTCTTCCATCGAAGGGGTCAAGCCCGTCTTATTGTTCGAATCTCTCGCTTTAGTCGCATTTGGCATCTCTTGGCTGGTGAAAGGAGAGGCACTTTTTAGAGATGAAGCCTGATGGATTGAACTTAGGGAGACAAGCGCCAAGAGAAAGCGGCTGAGGGCTCGAATCGAAAATAGGGATGATCGGGGGTATAACGGCGAGATTGTGGTTCAACGGCGGCCCATGGCCATGGCGGTGGACTCGCTCATGGAGCGCAGACGCAGCATGGCCGCTGTTCCCAGCACGGGGCCGATGGCCAGCATGGCAAAAGCCGGACCCCATCCTATGGAATCGGCCAAGATGGGCACCAGCCATATGGGCACGATGGTCAACAAGAAACCAAGTCCGGTCTGGAACGCCAGGGCGGTACCCCTGTAGGCATCCTCGCTAAGCTCCGTCAATCCGGTGGAGAATTGGGCGGAGTCGGCTATCGCCGAAGCGCCCCAAACCAGGGCGGCCACGGCGACGATCAATCCCCATTCCTGGGGAATGAACCCGATGAACAGCGCCGTTCCACCGCTGATGACCATGGCCACGCTGGTCACCAAGGTGCGGCCATATCTTTCGGCGAACAGGCCGGCGGCGACGCACCCGGCGGCCCCGGCCACAAACACCAGGAATGTGACCAGACTGGACAGGTCCACCGATCCGCCGATCAAGCTCTTGGTCCCGTAGACCACCGCCAGGTAGGAGGAGATCCAGGCCCACATGGCATACACTTCCCACATGTGGCCCAGGTAACCGAAGAAGACCATGCGCGTGGCGCGGACCTTGAGGGTTTGTATCAAGTAACGGGGGTTGAAGCGGCGGGCCGGTACGTCCAGTGGGCCGTCCTGCACCAGAAAGAAAACGATCGCCCCGGCCAGGGAGGCCAAGATGGAGCTCAGGTATAGGGTCAGTTCCCATTGGGAAACGAAAACCGAGCGCAATAGATGGGGTGAGCCGGAGCCCAGGGTCAGCGCGGCGATCATCACACCGATGGCTATCCCCCGGCCCGACCGGAACCAGCCCGATAGGATCTTCATCCCCGGAGGATAGACGCCCCCCAGAAAAACGCCGGTCAACAGACGCAATATCAGCAAGGTGGCGAAGCCGCCGGGCAGGAATACCAGCGCGGCGTTGCTGAGGCCCGCCAACACGGCGCAAATGGCGAACAGTTTGCGGGTGTTCATCAGGTCCGCCAGGTTGGTTATGGCGATGATCAGGGTACCCAGGACAAAACCCAATTGGACCGCGATGGTCAACCAGGCGATGCCGGCGCCGGAAATCCCGCGTTCCGACTCCAGGGCGGGAGCGATGGCGTTGGTGCTGAACCAGACGCTCAATGCGAATACGGTGGCAATGGATATGAGGCCCAGGGTGCGCCACCGCTGCGGGTGTTCACCATCGGTGGCGCCGTCGGCGGGGATAGGTTGTATTTGGCGCGCGGGATCGTTCATCAGCGTCGGCGGAAGAATTTGGGTATCAGCCGCGGCCGGCCACCTGTGATATGGCAGAATCCAGTATCTCGGCTGCCTGGTCCAACTGGTCGTGGGTGGTGGTGAACGGCGGCACGAATCTGATGACCGAACCGCCCCGCCGCAGGCTGAAGATCAAACCGTTTTCCAGGCAGATCCGTCCGATATCCTGTCCCGCTTGAAACGCGGGCTCCTTGGTTGCCCGGTCCGTCACCAGTTCGATCCCCTGGAGCAATCCCCTGCCCCGGATGTCTCCTATGATCTCGTGCCTTTGCGCCAGTCTCTGCAGGTGGCCGTTCCAATACTCGCCCAACTCCTTGGCCACGTCCACCAGCGAGCTTTCCAATATGATGTCGATGCTGGCGATGGCGGCATTGCAGGGCAGAGGGTCGTTGGAATGGGAATGGCCCAAGACAAAACCCGACTCCACCACCTTCTCCTCGATCTCGTCGGTGGTTATGGCGGCGCTTATGGCGATACCCCCGCCGAAATGCTTGGAGATTGTGAATATATCCGGGGTGACGCCCTCGTCTTCGAAGGCCCACATGGTTCCCAACTTGCCCAGGCCCGTTTGTGCTTCGTCCACGATCAGCAACATCCCGCGGTCGTGGCACATGCTTTTCAGCCTTTGCAGCCAGCCCGGCGGCAGGTCGATGACCCCTCCGGCGCTGAACAGGGGCTCGGTGATCACCGCCGCGGGGCGTCCATCGGTCTGGGCATCCAGCAGGTCGAAGCTGGCGTCCAAACAGGAACAGTCACAACCCTGTTTGTCCGAGCAAAAAGAGCAGCGGTAGCGGTAGGGAGCAAACATCGCATAATGGCCGGGGGCGTAGGGGCCATAGCCTTGGTGCCATCCCGAATAGGTGATGGCTCGCGTCGACTGGCTCAACCCGTGGAAGCTGACCATCGGGCTGGCCACTTCGTACCCGCCGGTATACCGCTTGGCAATGGCGATGGCCGCTTCGTTGGCGTCGCTGCCTGAGGTCAAAAACATGCTGCGGTTCATGCCCGGGGGAGCTATCTCCGCCAGGCGGCTGGCCAGGATGATCTCCCGGTCATTGAACATGCTCATGTGGCTATGGATCAGGGTGCGGGCGCTCTCTTCCAACGCTTGGATGATGCGGGGATGGTTATGGCCCAGGGCGGCGCACATCTGGCCGGAGTTAAAATCCAGGTATTCCTTGCCATTGACGTCCCGCACCACCGAGCCCCTTCCCCAAACGAAGATGGGACCCGAGACGGCGCTCTTATCCATGCGGCTGCGAAAGCTATACTTCCGCGCCAGGTCCAGCAGTTCGTCTTCGGTCAAAGGGCTGGTCATAGGCCTCGTCAGAAGGTCGGATGAGGGGTTCCCGGTG
>JADFPM010000218.1 GCA_022562335.1 Chloroflexota bacterium | reverse complement strand
CGGGGCCATCGAAGGTCCCATCCGGGCCGGGGCCGCCATCTTTGCTTTCGCCTCCGTCCGGGCCATCTGGACCAGACCCTCCGTCCGGACCGTCGTGGCCCCCTTCTGTCGAATCCCCGCCGGCGCTGGGGTCGCCTCCATCGTCTTTACCGCCGTCGCCCGGGGCCGCCGCCGTCTGTACTGCTACCGTCGCCGGGGTCTCCACCAGGGTCACCGCCGTCGCCAGGGTCTCCACCGTCGTGGCCCTCAGCCATGGCGGTGGATATCTCCCACCCAAGGGTGAACGTGGCGAATGTCCCCACCACGCCAATCAAAACAAAAATCGCCGTTGCTAGTGTGGCCAATGTCTTTAAACGTTTCATATCAATTCACCTCGATCCTAGCAATAGCGCTTACTGCGCTGAACAGTTGAAATTGTCCAACAGATTTTGAAACCGGATCTGCGCCGTGGTGGCGCCCTGCCCGGTTACCGTAAGGGAGAACCCCCGGGCCGGATTTTCGCAGAGCCACGCACCAATCAAACCGCCTCCCAGCACCGTGCCCGAAGAATCGGCGGCGGAAAACCCACCGTAAGCGCCCGGCTGGCCGGCCACGGTGAGTTCACCTTCGCTGATGGCATTGAACTGGAGATTGGGTTGGGAAGATCGTAGAACGCCGAAACTTTCGGCCAATACTGATGAGGGTGTCGCGCCTTCAGCCGGCGCCCATCTCAGCAGTACGTTGACGCCACCATAGGGAAACCGGAGGACGCCCTGCTCCTGGCTGGCATCGCTTTCGGTCCAGCCCGCGCTGCTTACCTGGGTCTCCCGCTCCACCTTCAAGGCAAATCCAAAGTCGCCGATGGTCGAGAGCGCGGCTACCGGCGTGGGCTGAGCTTCAACCATCTGCGTGGGCACGGGGGTGGGGACCTCCGTGGGGGCTGGCATGGCTGTTGGGGTGGGGGGCGCCGGCACGTTGGTGGCAACAGCCGCCACCGTTGGTCCAGGCTGGGCCATGGCAGTGGGCGCCACCGTCGGAACAGCCGTGGCGGCCGGCGGGGATGTGGGCTGAGTCTGAACGGCCAGAGGCGCCGTAGCCGGTGGTTGGCTGGGCGGTTCCGGGCTGGAACACGCCACAAATATGATTGCCCCTATGGCCGCCAATATGGCAGCGCCTCGGCGGAAGATGTGTTTAGTCTGGAACATTTCCCTCCGTGATAAGTAAAAAAGAGTAAAAGCGAATTCCTACAGCGTACTAGTTTAATAACGTCCAATTTCGGTGTCAATGATCGGTCCATCAGGCTAAAAAAAGGATTGGGCCACCGGTCATTCGATGTTGATTCACCTTCGGAAGATTGCCTGCCGGAACGGTGCGCGCCGGGTAAATCGACCTATTCTACCGCCCTCAAGGGTTCGCTGGCTGACACTGGTCGAGCCGGGAGAATCAACCCAAACCGGACGGGTGCCGCTCCCATATCACCTTATCGGGCAATCCCCCAATATTGATTTGACGCCGGGGCAACCCAACGGTGCGGCCGGCACGACACAGCAATATTCGATCCTTCGCCAAAGGTTCAGCGGGTCCCATTTCCCCTGGCCCCAGCGAATATGGAGGCAAGCATGATCTGGTTCAAAGGTTGTCCCCGGTGCACCGGGGACCTGTTCCACGAACGAGACCAATACGGGCACTTTGTGACCTGCGTCCAGTGCGGGTTTAGCAAAGACGTGCCCCGAAGCACCAACGGCCTGCAGAGAATCACGGCGGAGCCGGCTCGCGCCCCATCGGTGCCCCAATGGGAGAGCGGCAAACGCCGCCGGTTGTCCCACGGAGGGCGCCACTTCACCCGGACGCTGGCCGCCGCGGCCGAGCTCCCGGCCAACACGGCGGTCTAGAAAAAAGCCGGAGGCCGCCGGAACGGCAGACGACTCATCTGGATAACCTGCCCTCACCCAAAGGGACATTGTCCGCCACCGCCGGTGCCTCCCTGCCGGACCCGGCGGTGGCGGAGCAATGGTTTCGACCTAAGCAGCGCCCATTGCCAACGGCCGATGCCGGCCATCGCATTCTGGCACTGCTTCATCCGTTTTACCGGTTTCCATGCCGCCGGTGACCAATTCAACGGGTCTCCCGGATGGTCATGTACACCGGCATGCACCTTCGTCCAACCCCGGTGACCAGTTCCTGTGGTAATATTGTGCCCGGCTGCCGGACCTTGATCCCGGCCGGCCAGGCACATCGAACGGTATTGGCAACGGCACAGGGGGAAGTAAAGGATGAAGGCGCTGGAAGGGATTCGGGTATTAGATCTAACCAGGGCCCTGGCGGGTCCCTTCTGTACGTTGATGCTGGGTGACAACGGGGCCGACGTCATCAAGATCGAGATACCCGGCACCGGCGACGATACCCGTCATTGGGGCCCTCCGTTCATCCAGGGAGAGAGCGCCTACTATCTGTCCATAAACCGCAACAAACGCAGTCTGACACTGAACCTGAGGGACCCGGCGGCCAAGGAGGTTTTCCTCAAACTTGCCAAAGATGCCGACGTCGTGGTGGAGAATTTTACCCCCGGGGTCATGGGCCGTTTCGGTCTGGACTACGATGCGGTAAAGAGCGTCAATCCCAGGATCGTCTATTGCTCTATTTCGGGTTTCGGCCAGGACGGGCCTTACAAAGACCGGCCCGCCTACGACCAGATCATGCAGGGGCTCAGCGGGCTGATGAGCATCACCGGCGAGCCCGACGGCGAACCCCAGAAGATCGGCCTGGCGGTGACCGACATCGGCGCCGGCATGTGGGGGGCCTTCGCCATCATGGCCGCGCTGCATCACCGGGAAAAATCCGGCGAGGGGCAATACATCGACATCTCTATGTTGGATGCCCAGGTGTCGTGGCTGACCTATCAAGCCGCATATTTCTTCGCCGTTGGCGAAGCCCCAAAACGTTTGGGGGCCGCCCACCCGACCCTGGTGCCCTATCAAGGCTTCATGTGCCAAGACGGCAAATACATCAACGTGGCCGTTGGGTCGGAACGCATCTGGGAGCGGTTCTGTACGGCCATGAACCTGACACATCTGTGGGACGACCCCCAATACGCCACCAACGGAGACCGGGTGAACAGCCGGAGCGAGCTGGTCCCGTTACTGCAGGAGATCTTCCTGACCAGACCGGTGGCCGACTGGATGGCCGATCTGCAACCGGCCAACGTGCCCTGCGGCCCCATCAACGACATCGCCGACGTTTTTGCCGACCCGCAGGTCCTGGCCCGAAACATGCTCCAAGAGATAAAGCACCCCACGCTGGGGAACATCAAGCAAACCGGCCTGCCCATAAAATTCTCCCAGACGCCGGGAGGACTGGACCGGCATCCTCCTTTGCTGGGGGAGCACAACCAGGAGATATTGGCCGACCTGGGATACTCGGACCAGGAGATCAAGCAAATGGCGGAGAGATCGGCCATCTAAAAGCTGGCAAATCTGCCTTGCATTTCCAAAAACCCAACCGGTCCAAGCCTAAACTGACCCCGTTGCGCCCTTGCCTATGGAGTAGGGGACGTTTATCATGGGACCGGCTTTTCACCATTCGGGCGTTCGGTGTGTGTTATCGAGGGGAGGCCGGCTAACCATGGATTTGGGGCTTAAGGACCGGGTCGCCATAGTCGGCGGGTCCAGCCGGGGCATTGGCAGAGCCATTGCGCTGGCATTCGCTCAAGAGGGCGCCAACGTGACCATCTGCGCCCGTACCGAAGCCGACCTGCGGCGCACGGAGATCGAGTTGGCGCGCCTGGGCTCCCAACACCACGTCCTGGCCATTCCCGCCGACCTTTCAGTGGCCAGGGACATTCGCCGGGTGGTGCGCGACACCATGAACCGGTTCGGCCAGATCGGCATCTTGGTCACCCACCTGGGCCACGCCAAGGCCGGCCGCCCTTCGGAGTTTGACGACGATACGATAACGGACGCCATGGAACATAATTTCATGAGCCCCGTCCGCCTGGCCCGAGAAGTGGTCCCCTACATGAAGCAGCAACGTTGGGGCAGGATCATCAACCTGCTGCCGACCCAGGTGAAACAGGCCACAGACGGCCAGACCCTGGCCATTTCCAGCGAGTTGGCGCTGCTGGGTTACTCTAAGATGCTTTCCAACGAACTGGCGCCCTTTAACATCACCGTGAACAACGTCCTGGCCGGACCGGTGAAGACCGATTTTCTGACCGCCACCCTGGAAACCCAGGCCAAAGAGGCGGGACGGCCGGCCGAAGACCTGATCAAGGAGACCACCGCGGCAATTCCCATGCGCCGTTTGGGCAAGCCCGAGGAAGTCGGCGACCTGGTGGCCTTTCTGGCGTCGGACCGCGCCGGCTACATCACGGGCTCCAACCTGGTGATCGACGGCGGGCGGTTGCAAACCCTGACTTAACCGCCAGCTTGAATCCTATCGGCGGCGCCCTCTGGATACCCGGTCTGTGGTCTTGGCAACCCCTAACTTAACCCAGGTGGGTGAATTTTCCAAAACGGCCTTCATCTACGCTAGAGAAATCGTCATGCCGAGCCAGCCCTTCCGGGGAAGGGCGCCACCCGGCTCCACTCAAAGCCTCTGCATCAATCTGCGAATTTAAGCCTATCGGGTCAACGACACCGCGAACCCCCGATTAAAACGCCCGAGGACCGAACCATGCCGATGGACCAGGTCATTCAAGCATCCCAGGAGTTCCTCAGCGCCGAAGGGTTGCCCGGCTGGTTGGTCTACGACTACCGCGGCTTGAACCCCATCTTCCGGCAGGCGATCGCGCCCTCGGGACACGTCACCCGGCAATGC
>JADFPM010000217.1 GCA_022562335.1 Chloroflexota bacterium | reverse complement strand
GCCGTCCTCCCCGGTGATCAACCCCATGGCGATCCCGGATACGGGCTGCGATATGGGCACTCCGGCGTCCAGCAAGGCCAGCGTGCTGCCGCATACGCTGCCCATGGAGGTGCTGCCGTTGGAACTGACAACCTCGGACACTATGCGTATGGCGTAGGGGAATTCTTCCTCCGACGGCAGCGACGGCAGGATGGCCCGCTCCGCCAGAGCGCCATGGCCTATCTCGCGGCGCCCCGGAGAGCCGACCCGCCTGGCCTCGCCGGTGGAGAAGGACGGGAAATTGTAATGGTGCATGAACCGCTTGGTGCCATCGGGACCCACCGTGTCCAGGGTCTGTTTCATGCTCATGGAAGCCACGGTGACTATGGAAAGCACCTGGGTTTGGCCCCTGGTGAATAGGCCGGAGCCGTGGGTGCGGGGCAGAAGACCCACCTCGCAACTGATGGGGCGGATCTCGGTGAGGCCGCGTCCGTCGGGACGGATCCCCTGGTTCAATATCCGGCTGCGGACCACTTCCTTCAGGGCGCCGCTGAACGCTGCCGAAACCAGTTCCTTGGAATGTTCCTCGGCCAGCTTCTCGATGGCTTCGCCTTCCAGCTTCTTCTCGGCGTTGTCTCTGGATTCTTTATCCAGGTTCCCTTCCAGCATGGTGGTCAGCCCGTCGTTCATCAGGGACATGACCTTGGATTGCAGCGCTTCCGCTTCGGACTTGTCCACGGAGAATTCGATCTTGGGTTTGCCCACCTGGCGGACCAGGTCGTCTATCATGCTGATGATGACCAGGTTGGCTTCGTGGGCCCGGCGGATGCCCTCCAAGACCACCTCTTCGGAGATCTCGTTGGAGCCGGCTTCCACCATCATGATGGCGTCCCGGTTGCTGGCGACCATCATGTCCATCTGGCCGTCAGCTACCTCCTGGTAGGTGGGGTAGACGATGTACTCGCCGTCCTTGTAAACCAGGCGGCAGGCGCCGATGGGCCCTGCAAATGGGATCTGAGATATGGACAGGGCGGCCGAAGCGCCGATCATGCCCAGGACTCCCGGGGAATGCTCCGGGTCTGCCGACAAGACGGTCAATGTGATCTGGATGTCGTTGTACAGGCCCTTGGGGAACAGCGGGCGGATGGACCGGTCGGTCAGGCGGGCGTTTAGGATGCCCTCCTGGCCGGGGCGGCCTTCCCGGCGGAAAAAGCTGCCGGGGATCTTGCCGGCTGCGTAGAGTCTCTCCTCGTAGTCCACCGTCAGGGGCAGAAAGTCCATATCGTCGAATCTGGGCTTTTCCGACATGACGGCGGTGGCCAGGACGATGGTCTCACCGTATCGAACGGTGACCGCTCCGTGGGCTAGACCGGCAAGCTTGCCGGTTTCGATTATTAGTTGCTCGCTGCCCAGCGAGCGTTCAATAGTAGTGGGCATGGCGATACTTTAAGTACCTCGTTTAAGTAGGATTGCAGTGGAGGATGGACATGAAACAACACGCCACAGGCGTGTTGTTTGCGAAGGAAGGCTTAGCGCCGGAGCCCTAGCCTGGCAATGAGTGCCTGGTACCGGTTCACGTCTTCATTGGTGAGGAATTTCAGGAGTCTCCGCCGTTTGGAAACCATATTGACCAGGCCGCGGCGCGAGTGTACGTCCTTTTTGTGGACGCGTAGATGATCGGTAAGCTGCCTGATTCTCTCGGTGAGGATGGCTACCTGTAGGTCTGCGGAGCCCGTGTCTTTGGGGTTGAGGCGGTATTCCTTGGTGATTCGGTCCCTGGTTTCCACGTCTATCATGGGTGGTCTTAAGCCTTCTCTATCTCTGTCCTCTCACTAACATCCCGAAGATTATAGCATACGGGTTTCAGCAACAGCAATGCTGCGGATTTCGTCAATGGGTTCTCTGGTTAGCCGCCGCCGATAGCCTCGGTTCCGTTCGCCCTGAGCATGTCTGAGGGTCCAACCGTGGATGCGCAAGCATGTGGTCAGGCGCCGCTAAAACCGTGAGCAATCTGAATTGCCAGCTTGCAGTCCCCACCCCAGATGTTTCGCCGCTGCTGCTGGCTCAACATGACATGGCCGGGGCGACTTCCCCCTGTGCTATCATCCCAAACACACGCCGGGAGGCATGGTCATGCGAGACAAAGACGCGATCAGGGAAGCCATGTGGACGGCGCTGGAGCTGGCTGGGGTGGTCCGGGGCCGCAGCGTGCACGACAGGATACCCGCGTTCCACGGCGCCGATGAAGCCGCCCAACGGGTGTTTGGCCTGGACGTTTGGCAGGCCGCCCGGGTGATCAAAAGCAACCCCGACCAGCCCCAACGTCCCTTGCGCCAGCGGGCCCTGGAGGAAGGGAAAACGGTCTACATGGCGGTGCCCCGGTTGCGCCAGGAGCAGTGCTTCGTGGAGCTGGACCCTTCGGTGATCGATCTGCCACCGGCCAAGGCGGCGGCCATTTCCGGGGCGTTCCGCTGCGGGAAGCTGGTCACCGTTGAAGAGATGCGGCCCGTCGACCTGGTCGTGTCGGGGTCGGTGGCGGTGAACCGGTCCGGCACCCGGGTGGGCAAAGGCGGCGGTTACGCCGATCTGGAATACGGGCTGGCGGTGGCGGCGGGCATCGTCAAGCCCACCACGCCGGTGATCACCACGGTTCACGACATGCAGGTACTGGAAGAAGACCTTCCCAGCACCCGGCACGACGTGCCCATAGACTACGTGGCCACTCCCGGCGAACTGATCCGTTGCTCGGGAGAGATGCCCCGTCCCACCGGGATCTATTGGGATGACCTGGACGAGGCCAAGATCGCCCAGATTCCGGTGCTGAAAATGATGCAGATGAATCAGGGGACGGCTCCGATCCCTTAAGAAGGAACCCAGGGGAAGGTGGCCGATTCAGAGGGATATGCAAAGCGGACCGTTGGGTTCTACCCCACCAGGGAGAAGCCCGTGGGAAGGGAGCGGCGTCCGGTGAGGGCCATGATGGCGGCGGTTCCATGGCCTCCCAACGAAGCCATGTCCGCCAGAATGTGCAGGGTCACGGACATTGCCTGGTCCGGCGGTTCGGCTTTCACTTTAAGCGATTCCGCCAAATCCAGCGTGTGGATGGTTAGCTCAAAGACCCGGGTGGGCAGGTAGTCAACCAACCGGATCCCGCCCCACGGCAATCCCAGAATGGCATCATCGGCCATCCCATCCAACAGAGAAAGGACGCCTTTTGCCGCATCCCGCACCGAAGCTTTGGGGTCGTCTCCCAACGATTGGCCGGCCTCCTTGCCCCGTTGGGCGATGCTGTCGTGAACCGACGTTTGCTCCAGGGCTTTTTGGAAATATTCCGCCGTGCTGTGGATATCCACTCCCGACGCCGGCTTGGCGGCGTAGCCCGCGATGATGCTCAGAGACCGGCAGGTATGGCCCACCAGGTCCCGCACCGTCCAGACCCCGAGGGCGGGCCTATCCCAACCATCGTCCGGCGTTTGTTCCACCGTGCTGACAAAGAAAGCAGTCGCTTCTTCGAAGGCCAGGCGATGGGTCACGGGCTCCCCACCTTGTCTTCCACCTTCAGTTCCTGCATCAAGGAGGTTATCTGGTGCCAGGTCGAGTCCTCGATGGTGATGCCGTCGCGGCGGCGGGCGATCTCGGTGTTGTGCTCGATCTCGCCGGGATAAAGCACCTCTTTGAACCCGGCGGCGGGGGGCGACGATTTGACGAATTCGGCGAACTCTTTCACTTCCCGTTTGAACTGGTCCAACGGCCGGAAATGCTCCACGTTGAAAACGCTGATGAACACCCCGTCGTTGTGCTTGGCCTGGGGGTCCAGACCGAAACCCAATCCGGTTAGCAGACCGGAGAACACCTCCACCATGAAGGACAGGGCATAGCCCTTATGCCCCTGGTCCGCGCCCACCGGCAGGATGGCTCCCCCGGCGGGATAATCGTCGGGGTTGGTGGTGGGATTGCCGTCCTTGTCGATGATCCAGCCCGGCGGCACCTGCTCCTTGCGGCTGCGGGCCAGGCTGATCTTTCCCGCCGCCACGGCGCTGGTGGCCATATCCATCAAAACCGGGCCTTCCAGGTCGCTGGGCATGCCGATGCAAATGGGGTTGGTGCCCAGCCGCCGCGCCTTGCCGCCGAAGGGCACCACCGCCTTGGGGCCGGCCCCCGAGTCGGCGGTGACCAACGCGATCATTCCCTCTTCCAGCGCCATGGTGGGGTAATCCCCCAACCTGCCGATGTGGCTCTGGTAGTGGATCGTGATGGCCGCCACGCCGTTGGTCTTGGCCTTTGCGATGGCCATCTTCATGGCCCGTTCGGTGACCACGAACCCAAAGCCCCAGTTGCCGTTGATCACGGCGGTGCAGGGGGCTTCCTTCTCCACCACAAAGGGCGCGCCGGGCACGATGTGGCCCCGGTCTATACGCCCCACGTATTCGGGGATGTGGATGACGCCGTGGGAATCGTGGCCCACCAGGTTGGCCTTGACCTGGTGCCGGGCCACTATCTCGGCCTCCTCTTCGGAAGCGCCCTTGGCCCGGTAGATGTGATAGGCGACTTTGTGCAGGTATTCGGGCGTGAAAACAGGCATATATGAGACCCCTTTAGCCGGATGGACCTAGTCTATCAGCGCAGTCTATAACCGCGCCTGGAGGTTGTCCACCAATCGCCTCGCCTCACCCAGAGAAACGTCATGTCAAACCAACGGAGGCCATTGCACCAACCAATGTCATGTTGAGCCAGCGGCAGCGGCGAAACTCCCCCGATTCCATCGGGGCGAGTCCTCGGCGGAGTCGGGACATCTGGGGAGGGGACGTCCCACCTGTCCCCCAGACCCTTCGGCTGCG
>JADFPM010000216.1 GCA_022562335.1 Chloroflexota bacterium | reverse complement strand
ACGTCTTTGATCTGGACCGGAACGCCGGTCAACGGCCCGGCCTGTCCATCGGCGATCCGTTGGTCGGCTTGCCCGGCCTGTTCCAACGCTTGCTCTTCGGTGATGGTCAGGAAAGATCTGACCCGGTCCTCCACCTGGTGAATGCGCTCCAGGCAATCTTTCGTAAGCTCAACAGAGCTTATCTCCCGTGCGGCCAGCCGCTGATGGGCTTCGTGGATGGTCAACCGGTGCAGGCCGGCCACTACTCCTCCTCCAACACGGCTTTGACCCGGAAGAACTCTCCCTCCTGCCGGGGTGCGTTGCTCAATATATCTTCAAAAGACGACGACTCTTGGGCTACGTCGTCCCGCATGACCCCGGCTTCTCCCGAAGCGCCCGCGGCATGGCCGGTGGGGCTTACCCCCGACGTGTCTACTTCTTCCAGTATCTGGAATTGCTCCAAAATATTGGAAAGTTGGTCTCGAAAGCTCTCCAATTCCTGTTCGGTTAGCCCTATGCGGGCCAGGATCGCCATGTGCTGGACTTCCTGCCGGTCCAAGGCCATGCTTCGGCCTCCTTGCAGACTTCTTGTCTTCCTTTAATCGTGAAGGTTAGAATCGTGCCCCGAATTCCGCTCGCCGGTTTGGCCGCCGCCGTGGCCACCCGGGCGGGGATGGTGGCCTTCGCCGGAGGTTTCCCGCGGGTCCACGTGGATGGTGGCGTTGGAAAGGTAATGCAAATGGTGCAGCAATTCGTGATGCACTTCCTGGCCAATGTGGTGTCCTTCTTCCACGGTGATGTCGGAGATAACGGCGATGTTGACTTCCGCCAGCATGCGATGCCCCAGCCAGCGGACCCTGACTTCGGAGACGTCTTCTACTCCCGAGGTCCCCGCCGCGACCTCACGTACCTCATCCACCACTCCGGGTTCCACCCCGTCCAAGAGCCTGCTCAAAACCGGCTTTGCGGAAGATACCACAATTTTTAAAATCGCTACACTGATCACCAACCCCACGATGGGATCGGCCAGAGGGTACCCCAGCCAAACCCCCAGCGCTCCCCCGAGCACCGCCAGGCTGGTGAGGCCGTCAACCCGGGCGTGGTAACCGTCGGCGATCAAGGCGGCGCTGCCTATCTCCTTACCGATCTTGATGCGGAAAAGAGCCACGGCTTCGTTGCCCAGAAAACCGGCCACCGCGGCCGCCGCCACCGCCCATAGAAACTCGACAACGGGCGGGTCGGAAAGGCGAACCATCGATTCGTACGCGGCATAGACCCCGCTGGCCAAAATCACCACGACTATGAAGAGGCCCGCCAGGTCTTCGGCCCTGCCGTAACCGTAACTGAACCTTTTGGTCGGCTGACGCCGGGCCAGGCTGAACGCGGCCCATAGGGGAATCGCAGTCGCGGCATCGCCGAAATTGTGGATCGTATCGGCCAGCAACGCCACGCTGCCGGTGACGACCACCACCCCGGTTTGCACCAACGCCGTGGCGAGGAGGGCGATCAACGACACCTTGGTGGCCCATATTCCCCTGCTGCTGGAAAAGATCGCAGGGTCCACGGCCCCGTGGGTGTGCCCGTGACGCGCTGGTTCCCCACCGATGTGATCGGAACCGTTCGCCTCATGGTTTTGATGACTGAACATGCGGCTTTTCCTACGCTTCCAATCTAACACCCGGCACGTGAGCGGGGAAGGAAGTTATTCGGCGGATTAACCCCAAGATGCGGCGCGGCCCGCCCCACTCCAATCCAATCACAGCGAAGGGCATGAAGGTGTTTGCCAAGGCACGATCGGTGATGTGGCTTGGCCAATTGGATGGGGCCGGTAAAATACGATACCATGATTAAGGTTCAGGCCCATTATTCGAATTCACGATAGTGTCAATCGAAAACTCGGAAGTACGGGTTCGTAAAGATCAATGGTCTCTAGGCTTAAGACCGCTTTAAACTGGCGGATCAAAACCCCTTTCTACTACGGTTGGCTGATACTGGCCATGGCATTTGTGTCTGCCTTTGCCGCCACGGGCGTGACCCAGGTGGTGATGGGCGGGATCCAAATATTCATCACCGAAGACACCGGTTGGGAAGGGACGACCATCTCTATCGCGGTCACCAGCGGCACCTGGCTTTCTGGACTGTTCGCTCCTTTCCTGGGACGGCTGGCCGACCGTTACGGCCCCCGGTGGCTGATGGCGGCAGGTCTGTTCGCCGCAGGCATTTCTTTTTTGTGGTTGGGCGGCGTGCAGGTTATCTGGCAATTCTTCGCAGCCTACATCCTCGGCCGCGCCATCAGCAACCCTTCCCTCATTGGAGTGGTACCCCGCACCGCGGCGGTGAACTTTTTCCGCCGCCGGCGAAACATGGTCCTGGCATTGATGTCCACCTACCGGCCGGTGGGTGGCGCCATAAACATCCAGATCATCTCCTTTATCGCCATCCGCCACGGCTGGAGGGCCGCGTACCGGTATTGGGGAATACTCAGTTTCCTCCTGCTGCTGCCCCTCATATTGATAATGCGGCGGCGTCCCGAGGATATCGGCATGTTGCCCGATGGCGACACCCCCGTTGACACGGCCCGGACCGGCGCCATGGCCCGGGGGGCTAGAACCGCCCGCGATCAGGGCGTGGAGTTCAGCTGGACCGCCAAAGAGGCCTGGCGCACCGGTTCATATTGGCTGATCGGCGCGACCGCGGTGATGGGGACCATCGCGGCGGGCACCACCGGTTACAGTCTGGTGCCCTACCTATACGCCGAGGTGGGCTTATCCAAGACCCAGGCCGTCGGGGTCCTAAGTTTCGGCACCTTTCTGGCCATCACCAACCTGGGTTGGGGCTATCTGGCGGACCTGATCACCCCACGGCGGTGTTTGGTCATCTGTCTGGTGGGGACCGCCGCGACGCTGGTGTTCTTGATGTTGGTGGATTCGTTGTCCATGGCCTTGGCATTCGCCCTGGTTTGGGGGATTTTCTCCGGGTCGGTGGGCTCGTTGGAACAGATGGTGCTGGCCCAATATTACGGGCGGGCGTCCTATGGCACCATCGTCGGGGTTTTAAATCCTTTTCAAACCTTTGGTTTGGGGGTGGGACCGGTCCTGGCCACCGTATTCCAGCAAACGGTGGGCAATTACGTCATCTTCTACTCCCTCCTCCTCGGCGTACATCTTGCCGGGGCCTTGTTCATATTCCTGGCGCGGCAACCCGCCAGACCCTCTCGCCCGCCGCCCGATGCACCGATTTCAGCCGGCTGATCCAAGGCGGGACCCTTTTCCCAGTGATAGGCGTTACCAATTCCGTTCGTGGTGAGCTTGTCGAACCATGATGGTTGGCCTTGAGCTTATCGCGTGCTACTGGGCTACCCCTCGCTCAACGTTGGTTGGTCGAACCGCCTGCCCGGGACCCTTCGACAAGCTCAGGGCGAACGGACGACGCTAACCGTTATCTCTCTATCCACCCATTGCCACGTGTGTCAGTGCATCTGGGAGCCGCCGGAGACGCTGATGGATAGGCCGGTCATGTAATCGGACTCGCTGGACGACAGGAACGCCGCCATCCGGGCGATGTCGCCGGCTTCAGCGATGCGCCCCAGGGGGACCGCTTCCGCCCGGGCACGGACCATCAACGCCCGATGCTCTTCGGCCGATTCTCCCTCCGCCGCCAGGGCGGCCGCGATGAAGTCCACCCGCTCGGTGTTGACCAGTCCGGGGCAGATGGCGTTGACGTTGATCCTGTGGGGCGCCAGCTCGTGGGCCAGGGCCTGGGTGAAACCGATCAACGCGAACTTGGACGCGCAGTAGGCGGCGTACCGGGCGATCCCCTGTTTGCCGGCGCCCGAGGAGATGACGATCATCTTGCCCCCGCCGCCGCGTTCTATCATGTGGATGGCCACGGCCTTGGAGCACAGATAAGTGCCCCTAACATTCACGCGCATGACCTCGTCGAAGGCTTCTTCGCCCAACTCGACCACCAGGACCCGGTCGGGGCCCGGCTGGGAACCGGCGTTGTTGACCAGAATGTCGATCTTGCCGAACCGGTCGATGGTCTGCCGCACCATGTCGTTCACCTGGGCGCCGTCGGTGACATCGGAGAACAGGCCGATGGACTGGCGGCCCAGGTCCTCGATCTCCTCAACCACGCTGGGCAATCCCCGCCAACCGGCTTGCCGGTCCTCTTCGCGCATCATATCGGTGCTGCGTTGTATGTCGGTGACCACCACGTCGGCCCCTTCTTCCGCCAGGCGCAGGGCGATGGCCCGGCCGATGCCGTGACGCCCGCCGGCGCCGGTGACCACCGCGACTTTCCCGTTCAGGTCGTACATGTTTTAACCTTTACTCCTTGGATTTTCGGAACCTGTATATATTTCGTTTCGAATTCTAACACCGAAGGTTTTGTCAAAGCTCAATCCATCCGTGGAATAAGATATTTTGATAGGGACAGCGGGTAAATACCCGAAGTGTATACTTGAAACACTCCATCTAGGCAGGCAACCCATGGCGGCCACGGAAGCCAGAACTCCAAGAATATCAAAGATTTGGGCCAAGAATTTTCGAAGCATCGAAAGCTTTGAATTGGAACTTGGGCCGCTGACAGTCTTAGTCGGCCCGAACGCGTCCGGGAAAAGTAATATTGTCGATGTGTTTCGATTTATTTCCGATGTTCTCAGAGATGGGTTAGACTCAGCACTCATCTCTCGAAAAGGGGATCATGCCGCGAGACGTTCTTCGCCGCGTCGCCGATTTACTGATGTAACCATGGGCCTGATCCTCGACGACGAACTAGTGCCAGTGGAATATGAATTTGTCGTTCGTATTTATAGCAACGGCCTGCATAAAGTAATACTGGAGAAAGCCACGGTTACAAACTCCCTGGATAGTTC
>JADFPM010000215.1 GCA_022562335.1 Chloroflexota bacterium | reverse complement strand
ACTCCTTTGACTGGAACGCCGTCGACCGGGTCCCAGCACATGCGAAACAGGAGGGAACATGTCCAGGGTAAGCGCCATACACCATGTGAACATACCCATTCGCGACGTGGAACGCACCAAAGCATGGTACCAGCGGGTCTTCGACGCCGAAATCAAGGAACATCCAAGGCAACTGGAGCTATATCTGGGTTCGTCGGAGCTTCACTGCCACCTGGCGAAGGACCCGGTCTTTCTGGAAACCAACCATTACGCCGTGGAGATCACCGACTGGGATGAAATGATGTCCCATCTAAAGAAGGAAGACATCCCCTTTGACGGGGACCGCGTCCCGGGGATCAGGGATTATGACGGCCATCACTACGCCTACATCCGGGACCCCGACGGCAATCTGATCGAGTTGATGAATCATCCTAAATAATAAGCATCGCCGCAACGGCCAGATGAAAATGTCATTCTGAGCCAGCCGCAGCGGCGAAGAATCTGGGGCGGCAGGCTGGTTTGATGGCCGCTTTGCCAACGAGTGATCCCTGCCCCGGATTCCTCGTCACTCCGTCTCGAAGAATGACATTAGAATGACATTTTCTAGGCAACGTCCAAATCGCACGAACCGGTCAAACAGTGTTTGGTGAATTAGCCCTCTGATCAGGAGATAGATATGGCGGGAGAATTGGACCCCAGGGCCTCCGGCGCACGGCGTTTTGAGGGACAGGTGGCGATAATCACCGGAGCGGGCCAGGGCATAGGCGCCGCCACGGCCCGGCGGTTGGCCCAGGAAGGCGCGTCCATCGTCATCGGCGACATGGTGGAAGAGACGTCGGAAAAGGTTCGCGCCGACATAAAAGAGTTCGGCGGCGAATGCGAGATATCCTTGGGGGAGCTCTCATCATGGAAGAACGCCGAGGCGTTGATGGAGACGGCCCACAAAGCCTTCGGGCGCATCGACGTTCTGGCCAACGTGGCCGGCGGCACCATCTGGTTCCAGTCCTTCCAATACTACACGCCGGAACAGATCGAGGCCGAGATAAACAAAAGTTTCTGGACGGCCATGTGGTGTTGCCGGGCCGTGGTGCCCTATATGATCGAACAAAAATCCGGCTCCATCATAAACATCGCCACCCACGCCGTCACCGGACGCTTCCGGGTGCCCTACGCGGCGGCCAAGGCGGGCCAGATCGGCCTGACCACGTCGCTGGCCAGGGAAGTGGCCCACCTGGGCATTCGGGTCAATTGCGTGGCCCCCAGCGGCACGGCGGCCGACGACCGCGCCACCCCCCGGAATCACGGCATCGATGTATCGGCGCCGACCCTTCCCCAAGACGAGTTGGACGATCAGGCGAAATACCGCCAGGAAACCCGGAGTTCGGAAGTGCCCATGGGCCGGCGGGGAGAGGTTTACGAGCAGGCTTCGGCCATAGCCTTCCTGGCCTCCCACGATGCTTCCTACATAACCGGCCAGGTGATACCCGTTGGCGGCGGTCAGCCATACCCCTTCTAATAGATCACTCCGCTATTCAAAATGGTCATTCTGGGAGCGGAGTGACCAAGAACCCCAAGCCGCTGCTTGGTGGTTGCCGGAAGAGTAACGCCCTCCCCCAGATGTCCCGACTCCGTCGAGGACTCGCGACAAAGTCGGAGTTTCGCCGCTGCCGCTGGCTCAACATGACATTGGTAGTGGTGTGCGGCTGGTTTTGAACCAGCCGGCGCCCTTGCTGTCGTTCTTTGATCCGGTCGGCAACCGCCGAGTGTTTCCAACCAAACAAATCTTTGGCAACCATCCGGGTGCCCTATCCGGTAGCTACGCCGGCCGTTTTTGCAGCCTTGACGACAAATTCTCCCACCAGCCGGTTGAACACTTCCGGCTGTTCGAAGTGGGTGGAATGGGCCGCGCCGGGCACCACCTCCATCTGGGAGCCGGGCATCAGCCGGTGCACCGCGCGGATGACCCTGGGCGGGAAGATCAGGTCCTCCTCACCCACGATCAGCAAGGCCGGGACCTTTAGTCCGGCCAGTTCGGCAGCCTTGGGGCCGTTTTCGTCTCTAAATGACGCGACGATCCCGTCATTGGCGTTTTCCGGATTGAGACCTTGGATCTGGGTGTAGAGAAAGACCAGGTCCGGATTGTTTCTGATGAAATCGGCGCACAGGGCACGCCCCGGCCCTCCGGCCGGCGCGTTGACATCCTTTAGCTCCTCCAACACCGATACATCCCCGACGCCACCGGTGGTGTCGCCCAAAACCAGTCCCAGACAACGGTCAGGATAGGCCAGCGCGAATCCCAGGCAAGTGAGCCCGCCCATGGACTGGGACACCAGGAAAGCCTGCTGGATCTCCAGGTGGTCCAGAAGTTGCTTGAGGTCTTCAACGAAGGCGGCCCTTCCCGGTCCGTCGGCGGCGTCGGAGGAAGCGCCCCAACCCCGGTGGTCAAAGGTTATGCAACGGTGGTTTTCGCTAAAGGCCGGTACCTGCCGCCACCAGCTCAGGTGGTTGCCGCCCCTGCCGTGGGCGAAGACGATGGCCGGTCCCTGGCCGTGGCTCTCGTAAAACAGCTGGATTCCGTTGACGGTGGCTTTGGGCATGGCAATCCTCCTGGAGGCCGGCTGATTTCTACCTGAATGACTGCGCGGCAGCGGGACCAGGGCTTGATTCTATCCCAAATCCGACAGGCCCATATCCAACCGTCCGTCCTGTGTTTCTCATTCTCAGTCCACCCGGCGGCGTCGTTGGGTCCGTTTGGCCCTGTTCCATGGGTAAGGCCGTGGGCAAAATAGGGTATGACCGGGGGAGGCCAGGGCGTTTCAACCGGAGGCCTCCCGGTGCGCCGTCGATCCGGCGCCGAACCGGCAGGGGGCGGCGTGATGACTCAAACGCAAACACCGCAAAACGAACCGGAAACCCCATCCCTGGAAGTGGACCTGCACCCAAAGCTGGTCAAACAACTGGCCGGCATAGCACGAAAGCCGAAAAACCCAACGAACCAGAACCGGCTAAAGTGTCATCCTGGTTCTATTCGGTGCCCTGCGCCGGCGTCCGCTACTACACTTACCATGAGCATCCATCGCCGGCGAAATAATCTGGCTGATAGCTGATAGCTGATAGCTGGATTTTATACCGGCCAGGACTCCATGTTATAGGCCATATCCCAAAACATATATTCGTACCGGCTGCTGGTCAGAAACGCCTGGCGCATGACCTCCAACTCGCGGGGACTGGCCGACAGGGCCTCCCGGTCCACGAAGCTGCGCCAGGCGTCCACGCTATTCTGGAGCAAGCCCGCGACGTAAAACGCGGTCCATTTGCTGTACAGGGGATGCTCCGACGCCCCCAATTCCTCCCGCAACAGATGATAGGTCCAGGGGCAAGGCAGCAGGCAAGCGGCGGTGGGCCCCAGGCCGTGGTGGGAAGCCGTGGCCAGCATGTGGTTGACATAAGCTGTGTTGGTGGGTGACCGCCGGGCCTTTTGCACGTCATCCATGGACAGCCCCGCCTCGGCCACCAGTTGATGGTGGAGGGGGCGCTCTATAGGGGTCATGACCCGGTGGGACAGCTCCTCCAGAATGCTGGAGTCGGGGGCCTTGGCCAGCGTCATGGCCACCGTCCGGCCGAACCCCTCCAGGTACTGATAGTCCTGGCCCAGATAGTACTGGAATTTTTCCAAGGGCAACGTCCCATCCTTGATCTCTCGCAAGAACGGGTGGGCGAAGATGCGGCGCCAGATCGGTTCCGCCTCGGCCATCAATCGCTCGCTAAAACTTTCCATTCCGCTCCCGCCATCCAGGTTTGTTCAACGCGCCCGCATTCACACCGGCACGGGACCAAAGATAGGGTATCAACAATAAGGGGTCAACCGTTGGCGGCGGGCCAGGCCCATCCATGGCTCATGCTTGGGACAAAACCAATGGCAAGGCTTGCCCTCCGGCTCAGCGCATCCCCGGTGATGCTATACTCGCTCACAGCACCTTCCGTGTCTATCAACGGCGGCGGCACGGCATACCTTGCCCCTGCCGTTACTGGAGACCAATTGGCGTTATCGTTTGCTCAAATAGCTGCCATCGGCCGCAGGTTGCCCGCCGCCAGGTCCCTGCGGCACCGCAACTTCCGCTGGTATTGGCTCAGCACCAGCGCACAGGCCAGCGCCCGGGGGATGCAATTCTTCATTCTGGGGTGGCTGGTGCTGGAACTGACCGATTCGGTTTCTCAGTTGGGCCTAGTCATGTTCCTCTACGGGGTGCCCAACCTGGCATTGATGCTATTGGGCGGCGTGCTGGCCGACCGGTGGGAAAGGCGGTTCCTGCTGCTGGTCAGCCAGGGGTTCGTCTCCGCCATCATTTTCATCCTGGCGATATTGACCGCGGTGGATGTCATCTCGCTATGGCACATATACGCGGCGACATTTTTGATGGGCGTCTTGCAGGCCCTGAACATGCCATCGCGCATGGCGATAGTGTCCGACCTGGTGGACCGGGACGACCTGATGAACGCGGTGGCCCTGAACTCGGCGGTGATGAACGCAGGCCGCATCTTTGGCCCGGGACTGGCCGGCGGGTTGATACAGATTTGGGGGATCGGTCCGGCTTTGTTCCTCAACGGCGCGCTGTATGTCATAGGGGCAGGTTTTTTGCTGCTGGTCACCGGGATCTCCCGGCCTCCGGTGACGGGGAACACCACCATCATCAAGGACCTTTCCCTTGGAGTCCGTTACTTCATGGCGTCGCCGGTTGCGCTGACGGTCGTAGGCATGGCGTTCGCTCTGGGATTCTTTGGTATGCCTTACATCCAGGTTTTGCCGGCGTTCGCCAAAGATTATCTCGAAGTGGGCGCCGCCGAAGCGGGGTTCCTGCTCACCGCCGCTGGGATAGGCTCCCTGATCGGAGCATTA
>JADFPM010000214.1 GCA_022562335.1 Chloroflexota bacterium | reverse complement strand
ACGGCGTCGCCGTGCCCACTGAACTTTTTTAATCGAGATAACCGTTCGCGCCTGGGGTTTAGTGGTTGGGTTAGATCTCAGGCGCCGTTCACCGTTGGCCGCCAGCGCCGTCCCCTTTGACCTAAGGAAGACACTCCCATTGCCCGCCGTGGCCACACCTTCTTCTGGTTCTTCATCTGCTCCCGCGCTTTGCCATCACCATTAGCGAAGTTGGCGTTGCGTCTATGTTCCACCATTAGATTTAATATGGAACAAAATCTTTGCCGTTTCCGTCAATCAAGTAACGAAATCAAATCAAGCATGACGGGAGACCGGAAATGAAAAAGGCGCTAACCACGGGAACGGTATTCTTGATGGCTATTTTTCTATCGGCCGCACTGGCTTGCGGTCCGGCTGCCGGGGCAGGGACCCGCGTTGAAAACCCGCCCACCCAACGGCCGGCGGCCCAGCCGGAGACGCCGGTGCAAAACCCCGCCACCCAAGAGCCGGTGGTCCAGCCGGATACATCGGTGCGAAACCCGGTCACCCAAGAGCCGGTGGTCCAGCCGGAGACTCCAGCGGCTTCCCAGCCCGAAATGGTGGAGAAGCCCGCTCCGATAGATGGGGTCGAATTTAGGATGTCCAACGATGATCCGCCCAGATACACTTTGGAAATCACCTCGGGCCTGCCTGGAGGGTGCGTCCGGTTCGGCGGCTACGCTGTTTCCCAGGTGGCCAATAACATCCACGTCTCCGTGACCAACCTGGAACCGGCAAGCCCGATGCTTTGCACCGCGATATACGGCGTTCACGAAGGACAGGTCGATCTGGGCAGCGGATTCACTCCCGGTGATAGCTACACGGTGTTGGTCAACGGCGAGGTCACCAATGGGTTCACCGCTCGGGGACCTGAAGACCGGACTTGGGTGGTCAAGGACTCCCCCATCCAAGCGGCCGAGTTGGTGATCTTGGAAATATTTCCGCCCCAGTACCGGCTGAATATCATATCCACGTTGCCCAGGGGCAGCAGTTGCTCTCGGTTCGACGGCTACGACGTCTCCCGGGCCTCGGGTAACTCGATCATCTTGGCGGTCACCCATCTGGAGGTGGCCGATGACAACGTCCCCTGTACCGAGGACCTGCCGGTGGTGGAAACCATGGTATCCCTAGGGAGCGGCTTTCGATCTGGCGAAGAATACACGGTGGTGATCAACGGACAGTTCACCAAGACATTCAAGGCGCAATAGACGCGGGCAAAATAGAGCGATTTGGGCTACAATCCAAGTCGGCGGAACGATGAGCAACATCATTCCGCCGACTTGATGATCGTGTCTCGCCCACCAGGTAGAGCGCCCGGTGGCTTATCGTCCCCGACGTATGGTTCGACGTATGGTTCAAGGAGAAGAAACTGTTTAAATTAATCACCTTGCCCATTAAATTGATCACGTTGCCCATACGTCTGGTTCTGAAACTGGTCCGCCTTCCCTTTACGATCATGGGCTGCATTGCCAAGCTGGGTTGTCTGATCGTGGTGGCGGGTGTTGTGGCGGCGATAGTTGCGGTGTTGGTCTATACCCAGTAGGTTTCTGGTCGAGTTTCCGGGCCACCTGGATTAGGGTATGAAGGGAGGGGGTGACCGCCGGCGTTTTCCCGCGCTAGCCACCCACCTTGGTCAAATCCGATTCGGAAGGCGGTTGGGGAACGTCGATGCCGGCGTAAGCCCAGAGGGTGAGTACCGTGGCCTGGGCGTCGGCCTGGATCTCGGGCTGAACCTCTGTTGGGGTCTCCGGCAGGATTTCCGGCTGAGAGATCGACTCGGTGTCGGGCCGGGTTTCGTTTCGGGAATTGGGCCGGGTCAATGACACGTTGGAATTGCGGTGTTCCGGATCGCCCTCCAGGGCGACCCTGCGAATCGCGTCGGCCGGGCGGGTCCTGCGGGAAGGGGCGAAGCCCCACTGGTAGGCAAGTTTCCGGTCTCTCAGCAGTTCCTTTTGGATGAAGAACACCTCATCGTCGGAGATCTCTCCGGCCCAACCGGGCCCCAACAACCTGCCATCAAACCTTCGCTTAACCATCCCCGCTCCCCCACTTCCGGCCTAATGTGGTTTATCGTATCGTACCGCTCGCCCCGAGATTCTCTGATGATATATGATTTTGCCCCTGACTGGAGCAATGGGGCCGCACTTAGTCCAGCTTGGCCCGTAACGCGCCCTACAGATTGAACTGGGGGTCTTGGTAGGCCTCTTCCTTCTGGTAGATCTGGATCCGGTGCCGCATGGTGTCGCAAACCAAGAGGCGGTTGTTCTCTTGATCGAAGGCACAGTAGCTGGGCATGCGGAAGTATTGCTTCACGTCCGGGTTCTTGGCCAGACGGTGCCGCCGGCGCATGTCCGGATTGGCGTCCAACGACATGGCGGCCCACTTGGATATCTCGTGGGCGTCTCCCCTCAAAGTCGCCAGTGTATTGGCTTCGGAATCGAAGATCACTATCCTTTCGTTCATCCAGTCCGCCACATAAACGTCCCCGTCCCCGTCCACCGCCACGCCCGCCGGGTGGTTCAGGTCGTTGGGGCTGACTCCTATGTCGCGGACCAGGGCGTGGGCATAGGGCGTGGTGCCGTCGGTGGCGACGCCCATGGCCCGGCCTGACCCGAAGGTCAGCAGGTGCGCGCCGCCGGGGCTGAATTTCTGGACCCTATGGTTGTTCCAATCGGCGATGTAGACGTCGCCGTTGTTGTCGATGGTTATTCCCCACGGCATGTCCAACTCACCGGGTCCGCTGCCTTTGACGCCGAACCCGCTGATGTATTCGCCGTCCTTGCTGAACTTCTGGATGAGGCTGTTCAACCCGTTGACCACCCAGAGGTTGTCATCGGAATCGAAGGTCAGCCCCGTGGCGCCCTTAAGTTGTCCGGGTCCGTCGCCTTCCTCTCCCCAGGTGCGCAGCAGGTTGCCGTCGTTGTCGAACACCGTGATTTGGTTCTGCCATTCGTCCGAGGCGTAAAGGTTCTGTGCATTGTCCAGGGCCAAACCGGATAGGAAAACAAATTCGCCGGTACGGCCGAACTCGTGGATGAATTCCTGGTCCACGGTCACTTTGGAGATACAGGGAGTGCGGTTGGCGACGAACATCACTCCGTCTTTCCCCACGGCCATGGCCACGGGCCAATTGAATCCCATGCCCGCGGTGGCCCTGCGGCCCATGTTGTGGCTATATGTCCAAGCACGCCCGGCAGCTATCGTGTCGAGTGGCATATCTTACTATCCTCCAAGAAGAAATTGGCGGTCCACATCGGGGATGGTCCTCTTAACCGAACTGGTACTCGGTGGTGGCCCCCACCAATGCCAGCATCTCGCCAACCCGGGAGTCCACTTTAGCGTCGTTCCAGTCCAAGCTACCCTCGGACTCTGCGTAGTCCATAAGCTGTTGCCGGGTTTCCGCTCCCACTTCCAGGTAGCCCATGTGCTCCAAGGCGGCATCCACTAGATCGACCGGGGCCGTCACACCGGCAGACTTCATATACCCGATAATTTTCTGCACTCCGGGCAGGCTGGTGTTGGCTACGTGGTCGGCCACAAAGTTGATCCTGGCCAGCAGCGACCCGCTGTTGATCCACTCTTGACCGGTGTACCAACCCTCCACGCTGGGCGGGTTCAGCAGGTCCTGGCCCATGTAGGCAGCCTGAGGTCCGATGTCCGGTAGGTCGGGCCCGGGGAACATGTTGGACTCGGTGAGCCGCAGCGTGCCCGCCACCACCTCAGCCGGACTCTTGATCTTGGCATACTGGGCGTTCTTGAAGAATTCCGAGTTGAAGATGGTGCGAAGGACGGCCTTCATCTCGAAGCCCGACTCAACGAAAGAGTTCATCATCAGCTCAAGAGCGTCCTCGTCCCGGGCGGGCTCGATGGTCCAAGCAGGCACCTGGACGTCGTCGGCGACGAAGAAGTTGTACAGGTGGCGGCAGATAAACCGGGCCGTGGCGGGCTCCTCCAGAATGATGTTGATAATGTCCTCGCCGTTGAAGTTGCCGGTTCGGCCCAGGAAGGTCTTTTCTCCTTCGTCATGGTCCTCCGCCCGGTACTCGAACTTCCAGGGGAAGCGCCAGTAGGGTTGGCGCGGCAGCCTGGGTTCGATGTTCCAGCCGGTGAACGCCCGGGAGGCTTCTCTGACGTCAACCTCGGTGTAGTTGCTGACGCCCATGGAGAACAGTTCCAGCAACTCCCGGCCCCAGTTTTCATTGACGGCGTACCGGTGGTTCTCGTTGTTGTCCAGCCAGAAGATCATGGTGGGGTCTTTCGCCACTTCCAGCAGGATGTCCCGGTAGCTGCCCATGCCGATCTTCCGGAACAACACGATCTGCTCAACCAGTTGGTCGGCGCCGTCCAGCTTGGAGTTGGCGGTGGCGAAAACATGGTGCCAGAACAGGGACATCTTCTCTTCCAGCGGCCGCTGGGTGGTAATCATGTGGTACATCCAGTTGTATTGGCCTGGAACGGTGACTCCCCCAGGCAGCAGACAACTGGGGTTGTAGCGAACGAGCAGGGCGGTCTTTCCCGCGGGCTTGTCCTCCGGAGGGTTGATAAGCTCCTCCACGGTGGCATCGTAGCCTTGCTCCGCGTATCTCTCCAACTCGTCCCGCGTCGCGCCAAACCCAGCCCGGCGCAGCAGGTGAGCAATCATCGCTAGGTCTTTTGTGTTTGCCATTAAGAGACTCCTTTCCTGCGGATGAAGTTTCTAAGCGCTAACCGCTTTAGGTGCGAATCGTTTATTTGGTGAGAATTATAATGGCAACCCCTAATCAATACAACGGTATCCCAGTCACACTCGAAATCATTCATGCTGGTTGGCGCCAGCACCACAGCCCACGATAATGGGCGATTCGTGTCACTCCGAGCCTTCGGCGGAAGGAGAGGAGTCTCATACCTG
>JADFPM010000213.1 GCA_022562335.1 Chloroflexota bacterium | reverse complement strand
AGCCTCACCCGGCGGGTGGCCGATAGTTCGCCGGCCAGGGTCTCCTGGATCAGGGCGTGGGTGAACTGGAAGCTTCCCACCGAGCTGGAAAGCTCCTCAATCACCCGAGAGCCCAACGCTTCCTCTAGCACCTCCAAGAGCCGGTCTTCGGACATAGCGTTTTCCGGGCCTGCCGCGGGATTGTTCATCACCGGTTTCAACTGCTGTAGCGTGAATTCCCGGCCGATGACCGACGCGATGGTCAGGGTCTCATTGCACCGCTGGGACAACCGGTCCAGCCGCCGCCCGATGACCTCACGCACCCCTTCGGGAATTCGCACCTGCCAGCTGTCGGTGTCGGGCAGTGACCCGGTCTGGCCTGGTCCCACGGTCCCCTCTTCAACCAGCAGACGCACCACCTCGGTCATAAAAAAGGGATTCCCCTCCGTCTGCCGATGGATCACAGCCACCATCCCTTGGGGCGGCTCGACCCCCGAAACCAGCTGCACGAACCGGCCGACGTCTTCCTGGTCCAGACCCCGCAATAGCACCCGCTGGAATAAACGTTCCCGGGTCAGCTCTCCCAAAGTCTGGGATAGAGGATGCCCTCTGGACACCTCCACGTCGCGGTAGGTGCCGATTATCAGAACACGGGCGTTGGAAAGCTCCCTCGCCACGAATTCCAGCAAATGTAATGAGGGATGGTCGGCCCAGTGAAGGTCGTCCAACACCAGTACCAGAGGGCGCCGGCGGCCGGCGGTTTTCAAGAACGTGGTGATGGAGTCGAACAAGCGGAACCGGGCCTGCTCCGGCTCCAGCGCCGGCGGCGGTTGGAGGCCGGGCAACTTCTCCCGCACGTCGGAGACGATCTCTGCAATGTCGGCCGCCCCGGCTCCCATCTCGGACTGGAGTTCACCGGGGTCGCGGTCCTGGACGTAGGAGCGGATGGCCTGGACCCAGGGCCAGTACGGGGGAACCCCCTCTCCTTCATAGCAGCGGCCCCAAAGCACCTGGGCTTGACGTAGCCCGGCATAGGTGGCCAGTTCCTGGGCGGTGCGGGTCTTGCCGATGCCCGGCTCCCCAACCAAAGTCACCAGCCGTCCATGTCCCGAAAGGGCGTCCTCCAAACAGCCTTTCAACTCGCCCATCTCCCGCTGCCGGCCCACGAATATCCCTCCGGCCAGGCTATCCAGGGCGTGGGCGTCGTCCGGCAAGGGCACGCCAAGGGCTGCCCCTGCATCAGCGGCTAGGTCTATGGCGGCAAGGGCTGCCAAAACGTCCGTGGCCGACTCGGGCCTTTCCGACGGGTCTTTGGCTAAAAGGCGCATGATCAATGCCTCCAACGGCCGCGGACAGCTGGCATTGTGCCAGGTGGGGCCCACTGGCGGCGTGTTGATGTGCTGGCCTATGATGGCCACCGAGTCGTCGCCCAGGAATGGCGGCCTGCCCGTCACCATCTCGTAGAGCATGGCCCCCAGGGAGTAGAGGTCTGATTTGGGAGTAACCTCGCCGCCCATGGCCTGCTCTGGGGGCATGTAGGCCACGGTGCCAACCATCATGCCTTCGGTGGTCAGCCGCGACCGGTCCAGGGCCACCGCCAGGCCGAAGTCGCCTATCTTGGCTATGCCGTCGGTCGTGAGCCAGATGTTGCCGGGCTTAAGGTCCCGGTGGATGATGCCCCGGCTGTGGGCGAACTCCAGGCCGTGGCAGGTTTCTTGAGCGATCTTGATCGCCTGCTCCAGGGGAAGCCGGTGGCCGTCGGCGTCCTCTATCAAACCCTCCACGTCGCCGCCGCCCATCAGCTCGGTGACCATGTAGGGCTGGTCCCCTTCGTCACCCAGGTCAAAAACGGTGACTATGTGGGGGTGGGAGCCTAACCGCCCCATAGCCTGGGCTTCCCGCTGTATGCGTTCGCGGGAGGTTTCGTCCAGCCCCTCGGTCTTGATCAGGGCAAATGCCACCTCCCGGTCCAAGAGGGTGTCCTGAGCCAGGAATACTTTTTTCTTGCCCCCCTCGCCCAGGAATCGTTTCACCTGATAACGGCCGTTGGCGAAGGAGGTGGGTTCGCCGCTGGACGGTGGTCCTGGCGTTGGCCCATCTGGTTTGGCGGCAACCGGGGAGCTTTCCGGCGTTAATGCGGTCCGGCAGTAGCGGCAGAAGCGGGCGCCGGGGTCGTTCTGCCGGTTACAGGAAGGGCAAACGCAGGAAAATTCGCCGCCGCATCGATCGCAGAACAGCGCATCTTCCCGGTTGTCGTGTCCGCAGCTTGGGCAGTGCATCGCGCGTCTTTGGCTCCGATGGTTGACCCGTAATACGGGAACATCTAACATCATCCCGCACCAACAAGGCCATCTGGGGCTATTTGGCCCCGATTGTAGCAGAGATTCCCGTGCTCCCCAATATTAACTTAAGTCATCTCAATGGAAGGATAGCGATATGAATGTGATGCAAGCGGTTGCCCGTATCTTGAAGATCGAAGGCATTGAATGGGTGTCTTGTTTCCCGTCCAACAACCTGATCGAGGCCGTGGCCGAGGAGGGCATCCGGACGGTGATGTTCCGGCAAGAACGCGGAGCCCTGATGGCGGCCGACGGTTACAGCCGGATGAATGACCGCAAAAAGTTTGGCGTGACCATCACCCAGGGCGGACCCGGCTCTGAGAACTCCATGGGCGGGATTGCCCAGGCCTTCAGCGACAACATTCCCATCCTGTACCTTCCGGGAGGACCCGCCCTGAACCAATATGCCGTCCGGCCCAATTTCTCGGCGTCCCGAAGCTACCAGCCGGTCACCAAATCCAGCGAAATCATCGTCCAACCCTCCCAGGTCTCCGCCGTGATGCGCCGCGCGTTTCACAACCTGCGCAACGGGCGGCCCGGTCCGGTCCTGGTGGAGATACCCGCCGACGTGGCCACTCAGGAGGTACCTGAGGCCGCCATGGACTACCAGCCGCCCAAGCGGCTGCTCCAGTCCCCGGCGGCCGGCGACGTGAAAGAGGCCGTCAACCTGCTGCTCAACGCCAAGAAGCCGGTGATCTGGTCGGGCATGGGAGTGCTGTTTGCCCAGGCCAGCGAGGAATTGCGGGAACTGGCCGAGCTTACCGAGATACCGGTGTATTGCACCATGCCCGGCAAGTCGTCGTTCGACGACCGCCATCCCCTGGCCCTGGGCGCCGGCAGCAGCGCCACCTCGTTGCCCGCCAGGACCTGGCTACAGGAGTCCGACGTGCTTTTCGCCGTGGGTTCCAGCATGACCAGGACCGGCTACGGCCAGCCCATCCCCGACGGCAAGGTGATCATCCACAACGTGGAAAGCATCGAAGACATCAACAAGGACTTTTCGGCGGACGTGGGCCTGCCCGGCGACGCCAAGCTGACGCTGCAGGCCATGATTGACGAGGTCAAGGGTCGGATCGGCGACAACGGACGCAAGGGACAGACCCAGATCTCCAGCGAGATAGCCAAACTCAAGGAGCAGTGGATGGCCGAATGGGCCCCGGCGTTGAATTCCGACGAGGTGCCCATCGGCACCTACCGGGTGATAGGCGAGTTGGAACGCAACCTGGACAAAGTGAACAGCATCGTCACCCACGACGCCGGCGCTCCCCGGGACACCATCATGCCTTTCTATACCGCCACCGTGCCCCACAGCTACATCGGCTGGGGCAAGACGACCCATCTGGGCTATGGGATCCCGCTGATGATCGGCGCCAAGTTGGCCGCGCCGGATAAATTCTGCCTGAATTTCATGGGTGACGGGGCCTTCGGCATGTCTGGATTGGATATAGAGACCTCGGTGAGGGCCAACGCGCCCATCACCACCATCGTGCTGAACAACGGCGGCATGGCCACCTACCCCGGCGGGTATCCGGTTGCCTCGGAGCTTTTTGGCACCACCCATATGACCGGCGATTACGCCAAGATCGCCGAGGGCATGGGCGCGGTGGGCATCACCGTGACCCAACCGTCGGAGATCGCCCCGGCCCTGGCCAAGGCGCGGCAGCTCAACGCCGAAGGGCGGACGGTGCTCCTGGACATACACTCCAATCTGGAAGCTCGTAGATCAAACTTTGCGTAGGAATAACTCAAAACCGTGCACCCCAAAATAAACCATCCTTCGACAGGCTCAGGACGAACGGACAGAAAGGACCCTCTCCGCTGGGGGTGAGCCCTTCGGCTTGGCTCAGGACAGGCTTGCCGAACCATCTATTGGGACAGTCACTCAATGGATCAGCGCAACCGCGTATCCTACTGGGACCGGCCAAATCATCAGCGATGCCATAAGGGGAACGGATGAAACGCAGCACGTCGAAGATACTCACCACCCACACGGGGAGCCTGCCCCGGTCTCTGGAGCTTCAAGATTTTCTACGCGAGAGGGAAGAGGGCCGCGCTCCCGACGCCGGCGCGTTCGACGATCAGGTCCGTCAGGCCGTGTCGTTTGTCGTCGAAAAGCAGACCGGGGCCGGCGTCGACGTGATCAACGACGGCGAGCAGGGCAAAGCCCAGTACGCGACCTATGTGAAGGAGCGGCTTGACGGGTTCGAAGGCGAGAGAGAGGTGCGCCGCCGTCCCAGGTTGGACGACGCCGATTTCCCCGAGTTCGCCGAAACCCAGACCCACCTATCGTCGCGGAACATGCCCCAGCCCGCCTGCACCGGCCCCATCTCCTGGAAGGACTGGCCGGCGGTGCAGAAGGACATCGACACCCTAAAGCAGGTGGCTGCCAACGCTCAGGCCGAGGAAATCTTCATGACCGCCGCCTCTCCCGGCGTCATCGCCAACTTCCTGCCCAACGAGTACTACCCCACCGAAGAGGCGTATCTATACGCCCTGGCCGACGTGATGAAGGATGAATACAAAGCCATCGCCGATGCGGGATTGCTGCTCCAGATAGACTGTCCCGACCTGGCGATGACCAGGGTCAGCCAGTATTCCC
>JADFPM010000212.1 GCA_022562335.1 Chloroflexota bacterium | reverse complement strand
GGCCGCCCGCAGCAGATTCGCCCGCCCCCGGGTGGAATGCTCCTCGTCCCTGGTGGCGATGAAAGACGGGCACATGCTGCCGTCCAGCTTGCGGCAGGCCCCCATGCCGTTGCACATCTCCACCGCGCCGGCAAAGTTGGTATCCAGAGAGAAATCCAGCGTCGTGGGCATGGGCTTGGTCTGGTATTCCGGCCCGAAACGAAGATTTTCGGTCATCGGCGGGCAGTCGATTATCTTTCCCGGGTTCATTATTCCCTGGGGGTCGAAGGTGGACTTCACCTCCCGGAACATCTGGTAGATCTCGGGGCCGAACATCTTCTCGGTCCAGACCCCCCGGACGATGCCGTCGCCGTGCTCGCCGCTCATCGACCCGCCGAACTCTTTCACCAGATCGCTTATCTCCTCGGCTATGGAGACCATGGTGTCGATGCCCTGGGAATCTTTCAGGCTGACCAGGGGCCGGATGTGCAAACAGCCGACGCTGGCGTGGCCGTAGTAGGCGGCGGTGGTGCCGTGATTACGCACGATCTCGTCGAACCGGCGGGTGAATTCGCCCAGGTTTTCCGGGTCCACCGCCGTGTCTTCCACAAATGGGAGGGGCTTGGCGTCGCCGCGGATACTCATCAGCAGTCCCAAGCCTCCCTTGCGCACGTTCCACACGTTGGTTTGAGCGGTTCGGTCCAATAGGTTGACGCAAGCGTAACCCAGATGCCTGTGGTCCAGGTCCGCTTTGAGATTGTCCATCTTGCCGGTCAGTTCCGCCTCGGACTCGCCGTAAAACTCCACCGCCAGGATGGCGCCGGGGTCGCCCTCGATGAACGACATGCTGCTGGAATGGCCCAGTGATTCCCGGGAGCGGTCCAGCAGGATCTTGTCCATGACCTCGATGGACGATGGATCGTGCTTCAAGATCTCCTTGGTGGCCTCGGCTGCTTCCACGATGGTGGCAAAATGCACCACGGAAAGGGCCGTCATGGTGGGGCGGGACCAGGTTGAGCTTGGCTTCGGTGACCACGCACAACGTGCCCTCGGAGCCAACCACCATCTTGGCCAGGTTGAAAGGGGAATCGGTCAGAAAATCGTCCAGGTTATAACCGCTGACCCGCCGCATGATGGTGGGATATTTAGCCTGGATCTCCGCCAGGTTATCCTGGGCGATGCGGCGGAGGTTGCGGTAGATGTCGGATTCCAAACCCGCTCCGCTGAGCTTGGCTTCCAGCTCGCCGGTCTCCAGTGGTCTAAAATGCGCCAGGTTGGCGTCGGCCAGAATCACCTGGAGCTCTAGCACGTGGTCCAGGGTCTTGCCGTAGATCACCGAATGGGCGCCGCAGGTGTTGTTGCCCACGCCGCCGCCGATGCAGGCCCGGTTGGAGGTGGTCGGGTCGGGCGCATACATCAGGTTGTGCGGCGCCATCTCCCGATTCAACTGGTCCAGGACGATCCCCGGCTGGACCCTGGCCCAACCTTCGTCCCGGTTGACCTCTAAAACCTGGTTCAGGTACTTGCTGAAATCAATGACGATGGCATGGTTCACCGTTTGCCCGGCCAGGCTGGTGCCGCCGCCCCTGGGCAGCACGGGGACGTTGTTGTCCCGGGCCACCTCGATGACCGCCTGCACGTCATCGGCGGTGCGGGGTATGACCACCCCGATGGGCTCCATCTGATAGATACTGGCGTCGGTGGAATAGAGTACCCGGGAGAAGGCGTCGAAGCGCACCTCGCCGGTGACCCGCCGCCGAAGCTCTTGGGCCAACTCCTCCCGTTCTTTGCTCTTGATACGGGTAGCCGTCGCGGTGGACATGGGATTTTCTCCGGGGCATTTAGCCGTCAGCTTTCAGCCATCAGCTTTCAGCTTTGATGATCGGTTAGCTGCCAGGCCAGCTTATATTAAAGCAGGTGGAGCTTCAACTTGCGTTGGCTGGTGTGATTTGGGATGGTCCCGCGTAAGCGGTAGGGCCTCGATTGTGGCCGGGGTTTTCGGGATGTACACTTAGGCCTTTCCACTTAGGCACCACAATAGCCGCAGGGGATATCCATGAAGATCGGGGTTTCTTTGTCCAACAATCAGGGGATTGAAGACGTGCGGGAGATTCTGCGCCTGGCCACCCGGGCGGAAGAGTTGGGGTTTGACTCGGTTTGGGCCAGCGAGCACGTGTTCAACGTCAGCTACGTTCAAGAAAGGATCGGCAACCGGCCCTATTACGAACCGCTGACCATTCTGACCTACGTGGCGGCCACCACCAAAACCATCGGCCTGGGAACGTCGGTCCTGGTCCTGCCCTATCACAACCCCATCCGCCTGGCCAAGACGGCGGCGACCTTAGATGTTGTTTCCGGCGGACGTTTGATCCTGGGAGTCGGTGTCGGCGTTATCGAGCAAGAACTGGAAGCCATGGGCAGCCCCTTCGGCGAGCGGGGCGCCATCACCGACGAGAGCATCGCCATCATGAAGGAACTGTGGACCCAGGAAGACCCCAGCTACCAGGGCAGGTTTCACAGTTTCTCGGGCATGAAATTCACCCCCAAACCGGTGCAGAAGCCCCACATACCCATAATCATCGGCGGCACCAGCCGGGCGGCGGTGCGCCGGGCGGCCAGGGTGGGCAACGGCTGGCACCCCACGGCGCTGGACCCGGAGACCCTGAGCCAGCGGATCCGTTATCTGGGAGAACGGGCCCAGGCCGAGGGACGGGACCCGGCGGAGGTCCCGGTCTCCGTCAGCGCTCCCATGGGAGTAGCCGCTAGGGAAGGGCGTTATTCCTTGGGCGTGGACCCGGCGGAGATATTGGAAAAGGCCCAGACCTACGAGAGCCTGGGGGTGGACCGGCTGGTCATATCCTCCAACACCCGGGAGGGTTCAGAATTGCTGCCCGCGCTGGAGATGCTGGCGAAAGAAGTGCTGCCGGCATTCCGTTAGGATTGACGGCTTCGGCATCGATGCCGGGACGGCGGCAAAAGGGGATGCAATCATCGATGAAAGTCCTATTCGTGTGCGTCGCCAACGTGGGAAGAAGTCAGGTGGCGGAGGCATTGTTCAACAAGCTGTCAGTTCACGAATCGGTAAGCGCCGGGACGCGCGCGGATGAGGTAGTATCGAGAACAAATCCCCCTTCCAGAATGTTGAAGGACGCAGGAACCCGAGAAATACCCATCCGAGGAATACCGTTGATGAAGGACCAGGGAATAGACATTTCGGACCATTTGAGAGAGCAGCTTACAGCCACCATGGTCCAGGAAGCCGACAGGGTCATCGTCATGGCGGACCGGGATTCCTGGCCGGACTATCTAGGGGACAGTGACAAGGTCACTTACTGGGATATAACCGACCCGGTGGGCTTGGACGAACACGCAGCGTTGTCTATCTATGACGAGGTCCAGCGGCGAGTACAAGAGCTGGTCCGGGAGATGGGATGAGGCGGGGTTGAAATGATCGCACGGGAGTGGGCGCTGGAGTTTGCCAGGGAATGGATCGATGCTTGGAACTCCCACGACCTGGACCGCATCCTCTCTCACTATACCGATGACGTTGAGGTGTCATCACCGCTGGTTGTCGAAAGGCTTAATAAACCCGATGGTGTCGTTAAAGGCAAAGATGCGGTGCGGGAATATTGGCGTCCGAGTATGTCCCTGGAACCACCGCTGGAGTTTGAACTGTTGGACGTACTCGTTGGCGTGGACCAGATCACGCTGTACTATCGAAGCGCAGGCCGAAGGGTCGTTGGCGAGACCTTGTCGATCGATCCGTCTGGAAAAGCCACGCGCGGCATCGTCCAATGGTCGGCCACAGATGATAAGGAATAGTCTGAGTCATGGTTCTACGCAAGACTCAATGGATAGGAGCTGACATGGCGACCCATAGCGAAAACCAGGTAAAAGAACTGCAAGAGTCGGCGCTGGAGCACCTGTGGGTGTACCTGCGGGAGCCCAGCGACATGGCCGAGAAGGGCGAGCCCCAGATCTTCGTGGAAGGCAAAGGGGTCCACGTCACCGACGCCCTGGGCAACACCTACATCGACGCCATGTCGGGCCTTTGGCTTAAAAACGTGGGATACGGCCAGACCGAGATCGCCGACGCGGCCTATCAGCAGATGCTGAAGCTGACCTACATGCCCCTGGGCACCACCACCGAGCCGGCGGTGCGCCTGGCGGAAAAGGTCGCCAGCATCACGCCGGGGGACCTGTCCCGCTGCTTCTTCACCAGCGGCGGCTCCGAAGCGAATGAGACGGCCATGAAGCTTTCCAGGGCCTACTTCAAACGGGTGGGAGAGCCCACCCGCTACAAGTTCATCAGCCGCAAAGGGTCTTACCACGGGGCAACCTTCGGCACCTTGGCCCTGGGGGGCACGCGTGTTTCGCCAACGATGATTTTGGAGATCAAGGACCGCGATGGTTTCAGCCGTTTCGACTACCGCGACTTCCGCACGAAGCCCCGGTTGTATAAGAGAAACGCCCTCCCCGAAGACGCCGTGTACGTTTTGGTGAACATGATGGAAGGCGTTTGCACTGCCGATCCGGGCCGCGACTACTACCCCAGCGGCCGCCGCACGGAACGATTGGGGCGTCCCCGCGCCGGAAAAACAGGCACCTCGAACCTGAGTAAGGACGCATGGTTCTGTGGATTCACGCCGCAGTACACCTGCATCGTTTGGTTTGGTTACGAGGACAGCACTTCCTTGGGCAACGGCATCGCCTATACCGGAGGCGCACTGGCGAGCCCAGTGTGGACGGATGTCATGATTGTCGCCCACGAAGGGTTGCCGGTCGAGGAGTTTCATGTGCCGCCGGGCGTCGAGTTCTACGGGGTCGATAGGCTGAACGGTTTGGCGGGCGACGATTGGCAGGCCGCGTTCATCCGCGGAACGAAGCCTCCCACGGAGATACCCAGCCTGCTCGACTTGCAGGTCGAGTCCCA
>JADFPM010000012.1 GCA_022562335.1 Chloroflexota bacterium | reverse complement strand
GGTGACTGCATCCTGAAGCAGGTCAGCCAGCGTCTTAGTAACTGCTGTCTTCCCACCTCCAGATACGGAGCTTATGCCGGTCACGAAGTGGCGTTTAATTGAGGTCATCTGTTCATTGCCTCAAAACCTGATTATGACCTTTGCTAGTATTGCAAATGACCATCGATGGCCAGGTTTGTAAAGTATCTAAGCCCCATCGTAAGACCCTTGGTGGCGAAATCACCGGCGGGCCGCCTCACGCGGGGGCCGGTCTGCCCGCCAACTGGGCCAGGGCCGGGACCACCATAGCCAGGTCAGCCACCGTGGCGTCGGGCTGGGAGTCGGGGTCCGACGGGTTTTCGTTCTCATAAAAGCCGGTGATCCAGATCGTTTTCAACCCGCACCGCTTGGCGCCCACCACGTCGTTTTGCACGTGATCGCCCACGTGGGCCGTCAGGTGAGGCTCGGCTCCCATGGACCGCAGGGTCAGCATGAATATCTCGTCGGAGGGTTTGGACAGCTTGACCTCGTCGGAAAAAGTCAGGGTGTCGAAGTATTCCAACATGCCCTGCTGGTCCAGGTATTTGCGGAAGGCTTCGCCCGGCGTCATGCCGGTATTTGATATCAGGCCGATGTTCAGGCCCATGGACTTAACGTCGCGCAGCACCCTCACGGCATCGGCGTGGGGGACCGGAGGGTGGACGAAGAACGAATCGGAGTAGGTGCGGTAGATCTCCTTTATGGTCTCCTCATCCAGCTTCTCCACCAGGCCCGGCTCGATGTTGTTGATGAACATCTCCACCTGTTCCCGGAAGCTGACGTCCAGGTTGTCTTCGCGGATCTTATGGCATTGGCGGTAGCACAGCCGGTAGGCTTCGCGGAGGAATTCAAGGTCGAATTCCTTGCCCCAGGCCCGCAGGGCGTTTTGGGCGCCTTCCAGCCTGATCTGGGCGCGGGCCCGGCCCAATTCCCGGTTGTCCAGCAGCAAGGTCTGCCACAGGTCGAAGGTGACGGCGGTTATCGGGGCCAAATTCTGCTCCTGTTGCCACGGCATCCCATAGTCGTGGTGGACATCAACTTGAAACACAGGCCGGAAACGCTGGGCCTTTCATGACGGCCGGCGAGCCGGAACCGGCTTAGGTAACCGGCTGCCGTAACCGGATGCAAACTGGAAATATCTTACAGCGGCGGGCGGCGCTTGTGCCAATCGGTGGCTTGTTCGTAGGCGTGGGCAGCCCGCAGCACCGTGGGCTCGTCGAAGGGCCGGCCGCACAACTGCAATGCCATGGGCATGCCCGTGTCGGAGAAGCCGCACGGTATAGATATGGCGGGAAAGCCGGTGATGTTGTACGGGCGGGTGTACTGGGTCAGCGCCGACGTGGTGCCCACGGAATGCTCTCCCGCTTGGACGTGGTCCGCCAGAAGCGGGGGAGCGGTCACCGGCTCGGTGGGTCCGGCCAAAAGGTCCACTTCTTTGAGCAGGTCCCGCGCCTGTTGATTAAAAAGCGCCCGGCCCTGTTGGGCCCGCAGGTAATCCGCCGCGGTGATGAACAGTCCCGCCTCCAAACGCAGGCGGACGGGCGGATACAGCTTGTCGCCGTCCCGCGCCAGCAGGTCTTTATGATAGGCCGAAGCCTCGGCCATGAGCATGGCGGTGGAGATGGCTTGGGAATCGTTGAACATGGGGAAATCCACCTCGCGGACCTGGGCCCCCATGGATTCCAGCAGGGCGATGGCATCCCGGACCGCCCGGCCGATCTGGGGGTCCAGGGGCGCTTCAAAAAATTCCTTGGGGACCCCAATGCGGATCCCGCGCACGTCTCCGGTCAGCGATGCCGTGTAGTCCGGCACTTCGACTTTGGCCGAGGCAACGTCCTTGGGGTCGTATCCGGCTATGGCGTTCATGGCCATGGCGGCGTCTTCCACCGTCCGGGTCATGGGTCCCGGGTGGTCCATGCTCCAGGCCAGGGGAGTAAGCCCGTAGCGGCTGACCAGGCCGTAGGTGGGCTTCAACCCCACGATGCCGCACAGGGCGGCCGGGATGCGAATGGACCCGCCGGTGTCGCTGCCGGTGGTGATGGTGCACTGTCCCGCCGCCGTAGCCGAGCCGGAACCGCCGCTGGAGCCGCCGGTCACCATCTCCGGGTCCCACGGGTTATGCATGTGGCCGTAATCGGGGTTTTCCCCAGTGGGACCGTAGGCGAACTGGTGCATGTTCAACTTGCCCAATAAGATCGCGCCCGCCTGGTTGAATTTGGCCGCGACGGTGCAGTCGTGTTGGGGTATGAAGGTGTCGAAGATCCGGGAGCCCGAGGTTGTGCGGATCCCAGCCGTGTTGTACAGGTCTTTAAGGGCCACCGGGATGCCGTGCAGCGGCCCGCGGGACTTCCCCGCTTGTATGTCGGCCTCGGCCCTTTTGGCGGCCGCTAAGGCCTCTTCGGGCAGCAATGTGATGAAAGAGTTGAGCACCGGTTCGGTTTCCTGGATGCGGTCCAGATGGGCTTGAATGACCTCCACCGGGGAGAGTTCTTTGTTCTGGATCAGCGGGGAGAGCTCCCCCGCGCTCATGTAGCAGATCTCCAGCGGGTCCATTTATATTCTCCTGCTTTGGGCTCTACCTCAAAACCATCGTTCTGAGGAACGGATCGACAAAAACCACGGAGTGGCGCTCAGGTTATCGGACGGTGGCCACCTGCCACAGGTCACTCTCTAAATGGCATAAAGGCCATGTCGGGCTCGGCCTGGCTGACGTCCAATTCGTTCAGGGAACGCAGGCTGGCGAGCACGGCCTTGACGTAGGAATAAAGCTCTTCCATGTGGGCGTCGCCGGCGCCCGGCCCAATGTCTAGCCCGGCATTTTGGGCCAACGAGAGGAAAGCGTCATAGGTCATCGGATTATCTGCGGCCATGGTCTCCTTTCTCCTGTAACGGGCCGTTGGGCCGGGATCCCTAAGGATATATCTCAAAACCGTCTTGCCAAAATGGACCATCCTTCGACAGGCTCGGGACGAACGGGTGGAAAGAACCCTTTCCGTTCGTGGTGAGCCCTTCGTCCGCCGCAGGCGGATCAGGACAGGCTTGTCGAACCATTGTTTTGAGGTATCTATCGATGTATTTAGGGGATTTGCGGGGAAAGCATCCCGGGGATTTAACCCATTGGGCTTCCGGTCATTATGGCCGAGCCGGGCCGCCGGCGCAATCGGGTGACGGGCCGTAGTGGTTGAAACTTCCGCCGGGGGCGCCCGGCCCGTTGCTGCTATACTCACCTATCGTACCTATAGGCTCTTTGGGGAGCCCAGCTAACCTCCGCGGCGGGATCGTTGGAGATAAAAGTTTGACCTGCCCCAGTTGTGGCAACGCCATTGAGATTCATGACGCCTTCTGCGGCGAGTGTGGAAAGGCGTTGCCGGCGGGCACGGCGCCGCCACCGGTGGTGATCCACGAGATAGGTCACGGAGAACCGCCGCCCACACCGGCCACGGACCTGGCCCCATGGCGCGGCGGCGAGGTGGCCCTGGGCGTTTTGGTCATCGTCTTTGCCATGATTCCGGTAGTGTTGCTGTCGGGCCAGGTGGGAGATTTGGCCGGGCGGTATGACACGGCGGCCCGAGTCTGGGCCAGCAGCCATCTCATGGGTTTGGTGATCCTCGGTGTGGTGTGGCAATTTGGGCTGAAGGGGTTTCGTGTCAGGCTTAGAGGCGATCTCCGGACCGGCCTCCGGGAAGATTTGCGGGGCAATCTGCAATCGTTGGGTTTGAATCTGCCCAGGACCAGACTGTTATGGTCGGTCCTGCTCACGCTGGGAACCTTGGTGGGCAGTTTGGCCGCCACCGGGATTTACTCCGCCCTGGTGCGTTGGCTGAACCTGGGCCCCCTGGTCCCGCCAGATATTCCCTCCGACCTGGCCTTTCCCGGGATTGCGTCGATCTTGACCTTCCAAGCCCTGGCGGTCTGGACGCCCATCACCGAAGAGATATTCTTCCGGGGTTTCATTTTTGCCGGGTTAGTCTCCCGATTGGGGCCCTGGGGAGCCATGGCCGCCAGCGCTTTGGTCTTTAGTTTGTTCCATGTGGACCCCGGCGTGCTGGTTCCCATATTCATCACCGGATTCATGCTGGCTTGGCTGTACCGGCGCACCGGTTCCCTATGGCCAGGCATAGTGGCCCATGCCGGTCAGAACGCTTTGGCGTTGCTGGCGGCCATATTCTTGGTTTAGCGGGTCTGGACAATATTTCGTATCTGAGATACCTTTGCTCGAAGGCGTGAAGTTCCGAAATCGAAGCCGATTACCATGAACACTGACCGAATAAAGCAGAAATTCGAGGAAATTCGTCGAGAGCAGCGGACAGGCCTTCTGGTTTTTCTGACTGTGGGGTTTCCCGACCTGGAAGCCACCATGGAGCTGGTTCCCGCGTTGGTGGAAGCCGGGGCCGACGGGATAGAGCTGGGGATCCCCTTTAGCGACCCGCTGGGCGAAGGCCCGGTCATCCAAGAGTCCAGCTTCAAAGCCCTTCAGCAGGGCGTGACCCTGGATGATTGTTTCGAGACGGTGGAAAAACTCAGGGGAAAGGTGCCCGATACCCCACTGGTGTTCATGGGCTATTACAACCCTATCTATAACTACGGGTTAGACAGATTTGGCGAAGATGCCCGCCGGGTGGAATTGGACGGCGTGATCGTCGTCGACCTGCCCCATGGTGAAGTCAAACCTTTGGCCGCTGAATGTGAACCCAAAGGGGTGCATATTATCCCGTTGCTGGCGCCTACAAGCACCGATGAAAGCGTCAAAGCCGCCTGCGCCGATGCCACCGGGTTTATCTACTGCATCAGCCTCACCGGAGTCACCGGGGCCAGAGACCAGGTTGATTCCCGCGGCTTGGAATTGGTGGAGCGGGCCCGCGCCGGGACTTCCCTCCCCCTGGCGGTGGGATTTGGGATATCGCAAAGGGAGCACGTGGTGGATGTGTGCCGAAAGGCCGATGCCGCCGTGGTGGGTAGCGCCCTAGTGAGGGTAATGCTAGAATCGCCTCGAAACCAGTTGATAAAACGGGCTAGCCAGTTGGTGGCCGAGCTTGCTGGAAAGCCTGCTCCCTGACGGAGGTTCCAATCAGGAGGTTCCAACCGAATGACGGTTTGCCGGGGCATAAGAGGGGCGACCATCGCCGAGGCCAACACGGCCCAAGCCATACATGCGGCAACCGGGGAACTACTGGCCAAGCTGGTGGAAGCGAATGATATCGAAGAAAGGGACGTGGCCGCGGTCTACTTCACCACCACTCCCGACCTTAACGCCGGGTTCCCAGCCGCCGCGGCGCGCCAGATGGGGTGGACCACCACCGCCCTCATGGGCGGTTCCGAGGTAGATGTTCCCGGAAGTTTGGCTGGGTGTATCCGCGTGTTGATATTGGTGAATACGGATTTGGAGGCGGACCAGTTGGTCAACCTTTACCTAAACGGCACCGACGTGCTCAGGATGGCCGAAGTCGAGTCACCGTAAAGAGAATAAGCCGGGTTTCATACCGCCGCGAATGAACGGCAGTAGCTGTTATCATTGAGTTTTATCGTTATCCCAACCGGCAAGTGCAAGACGGTCAGCCAGTTCAAAGAGCAAAGGTGGATTCGAACATGATAGTGGTAATGTCCAAAGACAGCACCGAAGAAAACCTGGAGGAAGTGCGGCGGCGGATAGAGGCCAACTCCGGACTGAAGGCCCAGGTTTTCCACGGGGTAGAGCGGATCGTGGTGGGCGTGTTGGGGACGGTGCCCCCGGACCTGAAAGAACAGATGGAGCTCTTGTTAGGGGTTTCAGAAGTGGTCCCCATATCCAAGCCCTATAAATTGGCCAGCCGAGAGTTCCATCCGGATAATTCTAAAGTCGTGGTGGGAAGCGTGGTCATTGGCGGACCCGAACCGGTGATCATGGCTGGACCCTGCTCGGTGGAAGATGAAGAGCAAATGATCTCCACCGCCAGGGCCGTGAAAGCCGCCGGCGCCACGGTCCTGCGGGGCGGCGCGTTCAAGCCCAGGACCTCGCCCTACAGCTTCCGCGGCATGGGTCTTGACGGGCTCAAGCTGCTCAAAATGGCCAAAGAAGAGACGGGCCTGCCCATAATCACCGAAGTCATGGCGCCCGGCGATGTGGACACGGTGGCCCAATACGCGGACATTCTACAGGTCGGCACCCGCAACATGCAGAATTACAGCCTGTTGGATGAGGTAGGGGACTCGGGTAAACCGGTGATGATCAAACGCGGCATGGCCGCCCCCTACGAGGAGTGGCTGTTGGCGGCGGAATACGTCTTGGCCCGGGGCAACGATCAGGTCATGCTGTGCGAGCGGGGTATTCGAGGATTTGAACAATTCACCCGTTTCACGTTGGACGTGGCGGCGATCCCCGTGATAAAACGCCTTAGCCACCTGCCCATCCTGGCCGATCCCAGCCACAGCACCGGAAAGTGGTACCTGGTGACCCCGGTGGCGCTGGCGGCGATTGCCGCCGGGGCCCACGGCTTGCTGGTTGAGGTCCACCCCAATCCTGACCTAGCCCTATGCGATGGCCCCCAATCCCTGACCTTTGAAAACTTTGGCAATATGATGAACCAGGTTAGGGCCGTGGCCTCTGTCCGTCAGGACGCGCCGGTGGCCCGCTAGACGGCGCCAAGCCCAGGTCACAACGCACTCACACAAGGCGGGGGTTATGACCCGCCTTGTTATTTATCCACCGGGATTTTGCGGATCTTGCCAGAACGGATTTGGCCGGTGGGGATTTGGTAGTATAGGGACTCGGCGGTTCCGTTTCGCCTCATCCAGATAGACCATACCGGTGACCCTCCATGCCTGATTATATTCTCGCCTTCGGCATTGTGGCCGTCGTGCTTTGCGTGACGGCCCTGGCGTCGGGCGTGGTTGAACGTTCGCCCATTTCCTACCCCCTGCTTTTTTTAGGTCTGGGATTTTTGTTGGGGGAAGGCGGGCTGAAATTTGTCGAGATGGGACCCCACAGCCCGATCCTGGAGATCGTCGCGGCCCTGACCCTATCCCTGGTCCTGTTTCTCGACGCCGTGAAACTGCAGCTGGATCAGCTGAGAAGCCGGTGGGCGGTCCCTGCCCTGGTGTTGGGCCCTGGGACCGCCACGATCATCGGGTTGGGCGCGGTGGGTCTGGCGGTGGTCACGGGGTTCTCTTGGACCATGGCTTTTTTGGGAGGAGCGGTGCTGGCTTCCACCGACCCGGTGGTGCTGAGAGAGATCATCCGCGACCACCGGATCCCCCGGTCCGTCAGGCAGATATTAAAGATCGAGGCCGGCACCAACGACATCGTGGTTTTGCCGGTGGTGTTGGTGCTGATCGCGGTGGTCACAAGCCAGGCCGGCGACGCTCAGGGCTGGGCCATCTTCATGGCCAAGCTTTTGCTGCTGGGACCGGTCATCGGCTTTGTGGTTGGTGGCGCCGGGTCCTGGCTGATGAATCAGATAGACCGGCGCATGACCATACGGAGCGAACACCAAGCCTTCTACGGCGTCGGCCTGGTGCTGGCGTCTTACTCCGCGGCAACGGCGGCAGGGGGCGACGGCTTCTTGGCGGCCTTTGCCGCCGGGTTGGCCGTGGTGCTGCTGAACCAGTCGTTGTGCGACTGTTTTTTGGAGTACGGCGAGGTTACCTCTGAGATCGCCATGCTGTTGGCCTTTGTGCTTTTTGGCGTGGTCCTCTCGGGGATGGTTGGCTCAGTCGCCCTGATCCCCGCCCTGGGCCTGGCGGCGCTGGTCATATTCGTCATACGGCCCGGCGTGCTGGCCCTGGTGCTGTCCAGGGCAAAAATGAGTTGGGAGGCCCACGCGTTTATCTGCTGGTTTGGCCCCAGGGGGCTGAACTCGTTGTTGTTGGCCCTGTTGGCGGTCCAGGCCCGGGTACCCGGCGGCGAATTGCTGCTGGCCACGGTGGGGATCGTGGTGACGGCGTCGGTGTTGGTGCACGGGGCTTCGGCGGTGCCCTTGAGCGTCTGGTACGGCAAGAGGACCCTGCGGATAGCCTACGCCGAAGAGAGGGAGAGCACGGCGTCCGGGCTTTTCGGTCACGCCGAGGGCGATGTTCCCAAAATCACCCCCGAGGAACTGAACTCGCTGCTGGATTCCGCTGAACCCCCCACCGTGTTGGACGTGCGGACCCGGTCAAGCTATCAGCATGACGGGTTTCACATTCCCGGCGACACCCGATTGCTGCCCGACGACGTCGTTGAGTGGGGTGCGGATTACGCGGGAAAGGGCCTGGTGGTGCTCTACTGCACTTGAGAGAACGAGATCACCAGCGCCCGTGTGGCGCAGCAGCTACGGGAGATGGGCGTCGACGCCGCGGCATTACTGGGGGGATTCACCCAATGGCGTGCCGAATTTCCCGTGGAGGCCATCCCCGCCAAGGTCTGATTCGGGTCAAGGGGCCGATGGGGCCAAGGGGCCGAATTCGGCAAAATTCCATTCCCTGACCTGAGGCCAAATCACAAACCCGCAGCCTTGGCCCCCTGCCGCATCTCCTTCAAGTAGGCTACGCTGGAGGTCTGGAGCAGGGTGTTGACGTTGCCATGGAAGTACTGGACGCCCATATCCAGGAATTTGGGCACCAGGTCATCGGGGCAACTGACCCCGGCCACGCGGCCCGCTTCCCGAATCGTCCTGACCCCTTCCTCCATCAGCTTTTGCACATCGGGGTGGGTTTGTTGTCCCGGATGGCCCATTGACTGGGAAAGGTCGCCGGAGCCGATGAAAAAAACGTCGACCCCCGGCACCGTCACCATCTCCTCCAGGTTTTTGATCGCTTCGACTTCCTCAAGCATGAGGCAGACCAGGGTATTGAGGTTGGCCTCCTCCACGTAATCGGCGGTGCTTCCCGAGAAACCGTAATCGGCTGCCCGGTTCCTGCTGAAGATTCCCCGGTGTCCCAGGGGATAGTATTTCACGGCATCCACCGCGGCGGCCGCTTCCTCCGCCGTGTTGACGTGGGGGACCTGTACCCCCCAGGCGCCCCGGTCCAGAAAGGGCGCGATTATCTCCGGCTTGTTTGCCACCGGCCTGATGATAGGAGCGATTCCCGTCAGCTCGGCGGCCCGGATCAGGTCTTCCGAGTTTTCCACCGTGATGGACCCGTGCTCGTTGTCAATGAGCACCCAGTCAAATCCCAGGTGCCCCAGCATCTCCACCACCGGGGCCGATGGAAAGGTGATCATCACTCCGAAGACCGCCTGGCGGGATTCCAGTTTTTGCTTCAATGTGTTTTCTCTCATCGCCTCATCCTGTGGCCCGCCCGCGGGAATATCCCCCTTCGGGCCGGTCAATTTGTTTACTTAACGGAACCTGGGCATGGGTCAGTATACTATGCGGTTGGTTTGCAAGGCTGCAAGGATCGTCCAGCCACCGATGATTGCGTAAAACGATAATCAATAGCCATGTTTATCTGATTGTAGTTGGGATTCAGTTAGTTTCATTGGATAACGCGGCGGGTAATTGATTTTTTACAGCGCCGTTGTTAAAATGCGGAATCCTTAATCGCCACGGCCTTGGACACCCGATCAACCGATATTTGAATACGGTATTTTAGACCGGGGGTGCTATATGTTTCCCGATGTGAGTCTTGAACCGGTGACCCGAGAGGACGTTCAGCGCATGAGGGAATGGTTGGACGACCCGGAGGTAAACTCCCTGTGGTATGGCCGGGACGATGACGGGTTGCCGATGCATCTTGGCTATTCTCCCCACGCCGTTTTGGAATCACCCCAGAGCGATTGGGAGCAGACGTTTGCCCAGACCTTTTCCTCCGATGACCGGAAGATCTTCTCCGTTTATACCGGCGAAGGGGAACACATCGGCGAAGGGCAGTTGCTCATCGAGTGGCCGCTGGTGGAAGCCCAACTGGTATTGATCGTGGGACGAAAAGACCTCTGGCACCATCACTACGGGACCATGGCGTTGATCAAGCTTTTGGATGAAGCCTTTTCAAACCTGGGGATGCACCGGGTGTGGGCGGACGTTCCTGAATACAACGAGCATGCATTGCAGATGTTCCGGCAGGTGGGTTTTGTCCTTGAAGGCCATTTGAGGAAGACGCACCGGAAGGATGGCGAATGGTATGACTCCTTTGCCATGGGGCTCCTGACCGACGAATACTCGCGGCGGCGCGCCCGGCTGATGGGCGCCTCCACGGTTTAACCTCCTGCGGCGGCGCCCAGGGGGAAAGGTTGTGATGGGCGATGGGCACAGAAACAGACAAGACGGCCCCGGTTTGCTCCGGTTCGATCAACCACCGATAGCGCCGGCGCCTGAATCCACGGCTCCCGCGGCAAAATCCAACCCGCCAAAATCCGTTCTAACGGAGGAGATTTCATGCCGGTGATCACGATAAACGGTCCCATCGGTTGCGGATCGGTCACCGTTGGCCAGATGGTGTCTCAACAATTGAACATCAGCTTTGTGGACCGGCTGGTTTTCACTCAGGCCGCCCGCTTGGTGGGAACTCCAGTGGGAGCGCTCATCGATAAAGAGCAGCGGGTGGTGCGGTTTCGCGACCGGCTGGGGCGCTTCGTGCAAACCATGCTGGAACGTTCGGCGGTGGCCGGGGTCAGCGGCGAGCCATATTTTGGCAGGGGGATCGAGACCCTGCCTCCGGAAACCTTCGCCGAGCTCTCCGGTGAAACAACGCCGCCTTCCCAGATCGACGACAAGGCATTCCTCGAAGCCACCACCAAGGTGGTGAACGACCTGCATAGCAAGGGAGACGTCGTCATCATCGGCCGCGGCGCCAACGTCATCCTGGCCAACACCCCCGGGGTCGTCCACGTGGGCTTGTTGGCCCCCATAGCTATGCGGGTTGAGACCATGATGCAACGGGAGCATCTGGACCGGGAGGAGGCGGAGGTATACGTCCGGGAGTTGGACGAGGCGTGGGTGACCTTTTTCCGAAAGATATACAAGGCCAGCCCCACTGATCCCTCCCGGTACCACATGATGTTGAACATGGAAAAAATACAGGCCAAAACCGCCGCTGAGGTCATCGTCCACGCCTGTAGAGACCTGGAGTCTTGACCTCCCCGGCCGATTGCCCCATGGCCCCAGGGGCGCCGCCGGCACCAAGACTCTAGGCAGAACCGGCTTGTTTCCCTACTCCGACGCCGATGTCCGGCACACCTCTTTCCCCTTCGTCAACGTGGCGCTCATCGGACTCAACGTCCTGGTGTTCCTTATTGAACTGGGGATCGGCGGGCCGGGTATGTTGTTCGGCAACGCCAATCAAAACCTGTCCGCCTTCTTCTTCAAGTGGGGATTCATACCGTTGGAACTCACCAGGGGAGACGCGTTCACCCATCCCGTGTTCGACGTCGAAACCCCATTGCCTACCTATGCCACCCTGGTGACTTCCATGTTCCTGCATGGCGGCTTTTTCCACTTGGCCGGCAACATGATGTTCCTTTGGGTGTTCGGAGACAATCTCGAGGACCGGGTGGGGCACCTGAAATACCTGATCTTTTACCTGGTGGCAGGCGTGGCGGCGGCGTTGACGCACCTGGCCATCGACCCCAACTCCCAGGTGCCTCTGGTGGGCGCCAGCGGGGCGATATCCGGGGTGATGGGCGCTTACCTGCTCATGTTCCCATTCAACCGCATCAAGACGCTGATCGTGATGTACATCATCACGGCCATAGAGATACCGGCGGTTTGGCTATTGGGATTATGGTTCGCGTGGCAGCTGGTCCAAGGCGTGATGTCCCTGGGGGTGTCGCAGAATGTGAACATCGCTTTCTTTGCCCATGTCGGCGGGTTCGTGTCGGGAGTGGCGATCATGGCGGCCTATAAATTGGCCACCGGCCAGCCGGTCATACCCCGGCGGGTTCGCCGGCAGCCTTGGGACACCTGGTACCGGACTCGCCACAGAGGGGATTAGCCGGATCACTCATCGCCGGTGGCCGAAGGATAGCCCCGCTCTATCCAGGCGGGTGTTCCGTGCTCGTCCACCACCTGCACGTTTTCCCTGCCGTCGCGGTGCAAGATGCTTGCGGCGATGGTCGCCCTCATCCCGGCGGCGCGCACGATGACGATGGGGACCTCCCTCGGTAGCCCGTCCAGGTGGTCTTGCAGCTCCCCCAGCTCGATGTTCAAGGCGCCGGGGATGTGGCCGGTGTGAAACTCGTTGCGCTGGCGCACGTCTATGATCATGGGCGCGCCGGGTTGGGACCACAGGGCATTAAGGGCGTCCAGGTCTATCCGGTTGGAAACCTCCACCGCGAGGCCCGCCGACCTCCAGCCGTCGATCCCGCCGTCCACGAAGCCGTTGAGCCGGTCGTAGCCGATGCGTATCAGCTGGCGGACCATCTCCTCGTTGTGCTCCGGATCGGCGGACATGAATATCAGGGGTTGGCCCCAGGGGACCACCCAGCCCACCCAGGTGGCGAAACTGTTGCCGAAAGGAACGGCGAAGGAGCCGGCGACATGTCCCAGGTTGTGCTCGATCTCCGGCCGGGCGTCAACCAGGGCCACGTTTTCCTCCAGCTGGTGGTGGGCCGAAAGGGCGGTCAGGGAGGCCAGCCTGGGCACGCCGCCCAGCACGTCGGGGCCGCGGCGGTTTATGTCGCCCATATGGGGGAAATACTTGGGGTAGGACCCCAGTCCCGATAGGGCAAACTGGACGAATTCAGCTTCTCCGGTTTGAAAAGCGAGGGGATTATTTTTACGTTCTTCACCTATGGAACTGGGTATTCCGCTGCCACCAGGCGCGGCGGCCGAGCAGAAGGAACCCCCGCCGTGGGTTGGGTAGACCAACACCGAGTCGGGCAGCTTCAGCAGTTTTTCGTGGATGGTGTTGTGAAGCCAACGGGCCAAAAACGGGGCCACGCGGGGACCCAGCAGGTCCACCCGGGCCGCACCGCCGGGCATCAACGCCCCTCCGGTGAAAATAGCCGTGGGGTTGCCCTGTTCTTCCAACAGGAAAGCGATGTGCTCCGGGGTATGTCCCGGACTGTGGATGACCCGGAGCTTGAATTCGCCCAGGTCTATCTCGTCGTTCTCTTGAAGGCGCAGCGACGGGAACAGCAGCCCTCCCGACGCGCTGGCCCCCACCTGGCAGCCCGTTTCCGCCACCAGTTCCCTGGCGCCGGAGATGAAATCGTTGTGGACGTGGGTCTCCAGGGCGTAGGCGATGGTGACTCCCCGTTGAGCCGCGATGTCAATGTAGCGGTCCACGTCACGGGCTGGATCGATGACGGCGCAAATCCCTTATTCTTCGGAACCAACCATATAGCTGTTATTGGAAAGGCTCTCTATTCTGACCAATTCTATGAACATATTCGCCCTGCTGCACTGAAACCAAGCCAGCTTACAGCGCCCGTGGTTCGGCTAATGGTTACTCCCTAGGGATTCACCCAGGCTGGAAGAATGCTGCATGCAGGGACCCGGCGCTGTGTGGGGATTCAGGCAGAACCTGAACGGCGGTGGTTGGCGCGTCCAACTTGGGGCTGGACCCCCTTACTTCGCATCCATGGCTGGCCAGCGGCGCCAATAGGATCCCTCCTATCACCAGGACTGCCGCCAATTTAGTGGGCTTGAACCGGAAATGTTTTTGCATCTGACTCGATTTCCCTCTGTCATCGGACAATTCGGAGGCACACCCTTATTCCAACCTTGACCCTTATGGAGCGCAGGCGTGCCAAGCCGAATCAGTATAGCACCCACCCGTCTCCCAGCGCAGGCGGAAAACCAGCGTAGACCCGTTTCGCCGTGGATGTATTTCGAGAGGCCGGGGCTATGCAGCCGAAAACAGGGGATGACCCACCCCGTTTGATCTATTCTCCGAGTCCGGCATCCGTTTTCAACAGTTGGGTGTCAACAACTTATCCCAAGGGTGTATGCCCCGTATTTGCTAAGTCCCAATCCCATCACAATCGATATGGAGATCGCAATCTTTGCAGCCGTGCCGGCAGGGCCCATGACGGAATCACACCCGTCTCCGGTCCCCTTGGCGGGGCTACTCCCAAGCGGCGGTGACGGGATAAGGCTGACGGAAAGCATCCTGATAGCGGGATTTGCGCCTGGATCCAACGGCGGAGTCAGGCCATCTCAACCGATGTCCGGGACAGGGTGACCACATGAGCATTCTGATCGTTGATGATCAAGACACCGTGCGGGATGTGCTTAAAACCGTGCTGGGCGGCGGCGGGTACACGGACATCGTTACCGCTGAATCGGCAGATGAGGCCTTTGCTCTCCTGGGCCTGGACGACCCGTCCGCCGCCGTCTCACCGGTGGACCTGATACTGATGGATGTAAACATGCCTGAGATGGATGGCGTGACGGCGTGCGCCCGCTTGAAAGGCGATCCCCACCTTAGGGATATCCCGGTGATCATGATCACCGGGGACTCCGAGGTATCGGGATTGACCAAGGCTTTGGCTTCGGGAGCGGTGGACTACATCACCAAACCGCCGAATTTCGAGGAGATGCTGGCCAGGGTTGGTTCGGCCATCCAATCCAAGTGGGAGATGGACCGGCGAAAGTCGGCTTATTTCAACGACTTGCAGGAGAAAAGCCTGAGCTTGGAGTTGGCCCTGGCAGAGTTGGAGAAGAAAAACGAGGAACTGGAACAAGCATCCCTGGCCAAAACCCAGATCCTCTCCACCGCCACCCATGAGTTAAAAACGCCTTTGACCAGCATCGTGGGTTACGTGGACCGGATGCTGTTGCGCCAAGACACGGTGGGACCTCTGAACGAGAGGCAGCAACGGTATATGGAAACGGTGCGCAACAACGCCCATCGCTTAAAAAACCTGGTGGACGATCTGCTGGACATCAGCCGCATTGAGGCGGGATGTCTGGAATTGAGCTTGCGCAACCTCGATCTGGCCCAGGAGATCGGGGAATCCATCAAGTCGTTGCGCACCCAATTTCAGGAGAAGCAGATCAGGGTTTCGTTCATGCCGTCCCCAGATTGCCCAACTGAGATATGGGCGGACCAGCTCAGGTTCGCCCAGGTGATAAGCAACCTTCTTAGCAATGCCTGCAAATACTCTCCGGCAGGAACCACGGTGACCATTTCCGTCAGCCGCCAAGGGGAGGCGGCCCAAATAGAGGTAAGCGATCAGGGCATTGGAATATCCCAAGAGGACCAGGCCAAACTATTCACCAAGTTCTTCCGGGCAGACAACTCCTTCACCAGAGAGGCGTCGGGGACCGGCCTTGGCCTATATATCACCAAGCATTTGGTGGAAGCCCACGGCGGGAGCATCTGGGTGGAGAGCAAGGAAGGCCAAGGTACGACTTTCAGTTGCCTATGGCCAAGCGCGGCCGCCGGTTCCAGTCAGGAGGACCAGGCCGAAACCGAGCAAGAACCATTGGTGACGTCTTAACCCAAAAGCTTGATCTGAGATGGTTGCGGCCCGGTCTGGAGGAGACGCTAAATGGCGACAGTGCTGGTGGTAGATGATGAAAGCGACATTCGGGAGTTGCTGGCGGATACCCTGCTGGACGCTGGTTTTCAGGTGATCGAGGCCGCCAACGGCGAGTCCGCCCTGGCAAGAGCGTCCCGCGACCAGCCCGATATCATGCTGCTGGACATATCGATGCCCGGCATGGACGGGTTTGAGGTTTTGTGGAGGCTGAAAGAAGACCCCTATACCCAGGAACTGCCCGTGATCCTTTTGACCGCGGTGCCGGCTTACGAGGGCGAAAAGATGGGGATGGACCTGGGCATCAAACACTATATCTGCAAGCCATGGGAGCCGGGAGTAGTGGAGGCAGTGGTCAGGGTAGCCCTGGCCGAGGAAACCGTCAGCGACGCAGTGGCCCAAGAGGTCATAAAGGTCGAGAACGAGATACTGGACGGTAAGTTGGGAGGCGGGATACCCCTGGGGTCGTTGAGCCTGATAGAAGGGGAATCATCGGCGGGCAAAAGCGTACTTTGCCAGCAACTTACCTATGGGGCCCTCCTGGGCCGCCGCTGCATCGCATACTTCACCTCCGAGAGCACCGCCGAGGCGCTTGTTCCCCAGATGGCCTCCATCGGCCTGAAAGTGTCGTCATATATACGAAACGGCAACCTTCGAATCGATCAATTGGAAGAGCCCACCGCGGACACGGACCCCGAACGGGTGATGGACGAATTGGTCGAAAACATTGAGGAACTTCCCAACCGGTATAGGGTGATCGTCGTTGATGCTATCACCAACCTTGCTGCTTACAGCGAGGAGAAGACCATCACAAGATTCTTTTCATCTTGCAAGCGCTTGTGCGCCGAGGGAAGGACCATCATTCTGGTGGCCCACTCCCAAGCATTTGAAGAGAAGCTACTCATCCGCCTCGGCGCTTTGTGTGACACGCATCTGAGGCTGAGCGTGGAAAAGGTAGGGGCTAAGTTGGTGAAGTCGCTGGAGGTATGCAAAATCCGCAATGCCCAGGCTATCACCGGCGACATTGTCAACTTCGACGTGGAGCCGGGGTTGGGAATACGGGTTAGCCCGATAACCAGAGTCAGAGGTTAGCATCTGTGGGGGCAAGTTGAATGACCAAGATTCTTGTGGTTGAGGATGATACGGACATCAGAAATCTGCTGGTGGATACCATCGCGGATATGGGATTCGAGGTTATTGAAGCCGAGGACGGAGGCATTGGCCTGGATAAAGCCATCTCCCAACGTCCGGACATCATTTTGCTGGATTTGATGATGCCGGTGATGGACGGACTCCAAGTACTGGGCGAACTGAAAGCCGGCCCGGCCACGCAAAACATCCCGGTGATCATGGTCAGCGCCAAAGGGCAGGGCGAAGATGTGATGAAAGCGCTCACGGCAGGAGCATGGGGTTACGTGATCAAGCCCTGGGACGAGGGAGCCTTGGAGTTGGCCGTCGCGGGCGCCCAAAAACTGGTCCGCCAGGGCCGGGCCGCGGCGTTGTAGGCGAGGCCTGTCCTCAAAACCCACCCGGATGTCAGCGCCGGTGGCTATGGGTACGGCGGCGATGACAAAGGTCTGGCTCCGCTGCCATGGGCCAGCCGGGTGGCATCACTATAATACTCGCGAATGTTGCCGGTGACCTTGAAATGGTTGCGGGGCGAGCCAACCATCGATTGGCGTCCATCTGTTCATCTCCCCATCTCCCCAGTGGGCCAAAGGCCCCACCAGCAAATACCGGCTGCTCTCGATTTCTCCCTCCCTCACGAGGATGATGGCGCTGTCCGGCATGCCGGTGTCGTGCTACGCCGGCTCCAGGAAGGTGCCGCGCTGTAGCAGGCGTTCATGGCGCGTTGTGGTTGTCTTCTTTTCTCCGGCCGCCGTTGCGGCAAGTCTTGATGATCATCCTGTCCATGCTCCTTCGGACACGGCTCTCCGATTTTGGATCGAAGCTCCAAATGCCAGGCCTCCCGCCAATCTATGATAATATATGGCGAGACTCCAGAACGAAGCTCGCAGTCGTGAATCACTGGGAGGAAAAATATGGCGGACTATCAACCGAACGTGGTCCTTTCAACGAAAGAATTCAAGGTGGTGGGCTCCAGGCCCATTCGCCATGATGGTGCGGATAAAGTCACGGGCCGGGCGCAGTATGGCGCGGACATCCAATTGCAAGGATTGTTGCATGGCAAGATATTGAGGAGCCCGCACGCCCATGCCAAGATCAAGTCCATCGACGCCAGCAAAGCGTTGGCGATGCCCGGCGTGCACGCGGTGGTAACCTCGGCAGACTGGGAACAGCCTTCGGGCAAGGTAGAGGACCTGGCCGAGGGTTCCATCCACAACCTGCGGTTTATGAGCAACAACGTGCTGGCCTACGACAAGGCCCTTTACAAAGGCCACGCCATAGCGGGGGTGGCGGCCGACAGCCCCCACCTGGCCGAGGAAGCCCTGGCCGCCATCAAGGTGGACTACGAAGTGCTCAAGCCGGTGGTGAACTTCCGGGACGCCTTGAAGGATGACGCGCCGATCCTCCACGAACGCTTGCAGAGCCTGTCCAACCCGGGACTGCGGGCGGGAGGCTATAAGCCCGACGACGACACCAGCAAGGGGACCAACCTTGCCAACAAATTCGAGTTCAAGATGGGCGACATCGAAAAGGGTTTCCAGGAATCCGATGTGATCGTGGAGAAGGAGACCAACACTTCGGCCGTCCACCAGGGATACATCGAGCCCCACACGGGGACCGCCCAGTGGAACACCGATGGGAGCCTGACGGTATGGTCCAGCACCCAGGGGCACTTCAACGTTAGAGACCTGATGTCCAGGTTGCTGGGAATGCCCGTTTCCAAGATCAAAGTGATACCGATGGAGATCGGAGGCGGTTTCGGCGCCAAGGGAATCATCTATTCCGAGCCGGTGGCGGCGCTCTTGGCCAAGAAGGCCAACCGGCCGGTGAAAGTCACCATGTCCCGGACCGAGGTTTTTGAGGCCAGCGGCCCCACCTCGGGCACCAACGTTCGGGTGAAACTGGGCGCCACCAACGACGGCAAGCTGCTGGCGGCCGAAGCCCATTTGACCTTCGAGTCGGGCGCATTCCCCGGCTCCCCGGTGCCCGGCGGCTGCAACTGCATCTTCTCTCCATACGATATTCCCAACACCTACTTGGAAGGGATCGATGTGGTGGTCAACAAGCCCAAGTCGGCCGCCTACAGGGCGCCCGGCGCGCCGGCCGCGGCCTTCGCCATGGAGACGGCGATCGACGAGCTTTGCGAGAAGCTGGGTATGGACCCCATCGAATTTCGATTGCTTAACAGCGCCAAAGAGGGCACCCGCCGGGCCACCGGCCCGCTGATGCCCTACGTGGGCTTTGTGGAAACCCTCACCGCCGCCAAGGAGCACCCCCACTATTCGGCGCCCCTGGAAGGCCCCAACCGGGGCAGGGGCGTGGCCAGCGGGTTCTGGGGCAACGGCACCGGCCCGGCCAGCGCCGTGGCCATAGTCAACTCGGATGGAACCGTTAATCTGGTGGAAGGTTCCGCCGACCTCAGCGGCACCCGGGTGGCTTTCGCCCAGCAGGCAGCCGAGGTTTTGGGTATCGCGGTGGAGGACATCAAACCCTCGGTCGGCGATACCGAGTCGGTGGGATTCACCTCCAACAGCGGCGGCAGCGGCGCGACCTTCAAGACCGGTTGGGCCTGTTATGAGGCCGCCCAGGATGTGAAGCGCCAGATGATAGCCCGGGCCGCCAAGATCTGGGATATCTCCGAAGATAACGTGGAATACGTGGATGGCGTATTGCAGCACAAATCTGACCCCGAACTGAAATTGACCTTCCGGCAGGTGGCCGCCCGGCAGAATGCCACCGGCGGGCCCATCACCGGGCATGCCGGTGTGAACCCCGGCGGGGCGGGACCGGTCATCGCCACCCACATAGTGGACGTGGAAGTGGACCCCGACACTGGCAAGGTGACCATATTGCGGTACACCGCGGTCCAGGACGTGGGCAAGGCCATCCACCCCGGATACGTGGAAGGCCAGATCCAGGGCGGCGCGGTGCAGGGCATCGGCTGGGGTTTGAACGAAGAGTATTTCACCAACGATCAGGGTGTGATGATGAATTCCACCTTCCTGGACTATCGGATGCCCACCAGTCTGGACCTCCCGATGATCGACACCGTCATTGTGGAAGTCGCCAATCCCAACCACCCCTTCGGGGTCCGGGGCGTGGGTGAAGTTCCCATAGTCCCTCCCATGGCCGCTATTTCCAATGCTATCCACGCCGCGCTGGGGGTGAGGCTCGACCGGCTTCCCATGAGCCCCGGGGTCATCCTGGAGGCCTTGTGGGAAAAAGAAGGCAAATAGCGTATTTGGCCCAGGTAGGCGGTTAGTCATGGCGGATGTGTGGATTCCCACGGGGATGCAAAGCTTGACCGATGGCCAGCAGAGGGTCCAGGTCGAAGGGAGGACAGTGCGGCAGATAATCAACAACCTGGAATCCCAGTTTCCGGGGACCAAGGCGCGGCTTTGCGATGAGGGAGAGGATGACCTGTTGCCGGGGGTGGCGGTGATCGTCGACGGCGAAGCCAGCCAGCTGGGGTTGCTGGAACGGGTCGAAGAGAACAGCGAAGTCCATTTCTTGCCCGCCATCGGAGGCGGCTAACCCGGAAGCGGCTTACCCGGAAGCGGCTTACCCGGAAGATCAAGGGTTTCGGGTCTCCAGGTTGACGGTGTTGAAAACGACGGGGTGGACCCATGGGTCCGCCCCGTTTTGATTCTCTCTTGAGGGTTCGGGGTGCGCGATCATGCAGGATACCGAATTTCCACCGGTGACGGTTCATTCCAACCGGGATGTCCAGGCCGCCTGGCGGTACCACCAAGGGACCAACCACTCCCACCAGAGCGTATACCAAAATTCCCACCACATGGAGTGGGACAACCAGCCCATTCCCTTTAAGGTTTATACGACTCTACGGCCGCGCCAACTCCCCACGGATTTCTCCGCCACCGGGATGACCGCGTTTGAAGCATTGGCCGAACCTGAGAAACAGGGGGACGTTTTCCCCACCGTCCAAGACTTGGCCGCGCTGCTGTACTATTCGGCCGGGGTGATCAGGACGGGCGATCTGCCCGGCGGCGGGAAGATGTATTTCCGGGCCGCGGCCTGCACCGGCGCCCTCTACCACATCGAGCTCTACCTGGTCTGCGGCCCCGCGGCCGGCCTGGAGGCGGGGGTCTACCACTACGGCGCCCACGATTTTTCGCTGCGGCAACTCCGGGAGGGTGACTACCGGCAGGTGCTGGTGGAGGCCGCCGGTGGCGATGCGGCGGTGGCCCAAGCTCCCGCCATCCTCGTTTTGTCTTCGGTGTTCTGGCGCAATTCCTGGAAATACCAGGCTAGAGCGTACCGGCATTGCTTTTGGGACAGCGGCACCATTCTGGCCAACCTGCTGGCCACCGGCTCGGCGCGAAAGGTGCCCCAAAGGTTGGTCTCGGCTTTTGTGGATGGGCCGGTGAACCGGCTGTTGGGCCTGGACGAAAACACGGAGGTGGCGCTGCAGATGGTGGCGGTGGGCCGGGATTCCCAACAGCGGTTGCCAATGGCGCCGGAACTCACCACCTTGGATTGGGAGGTGCAACCTTATTCCCACAGCCGGGTCGATTATCCGGCCATCCGCGAAATCCATGCCGCTTCCACTTTGGCCACGCTGCAAGATTTGGTTGACATCAAACAATCTCCGGGCAGTCCACCGGCCACCGGGTTGGGGGTTCGAGGGCCGTTGTTCAATCTTGAGAATGGTTCGGAATACCAGGCCGCAGATATCACAGCGGTGAGATCCATCGAAGAGACGATCCAACGCCGGGGTTCCAGCCGCCGGTTCCGGCGGGCGCCCATCGGCTTCGCCCAACTCTCCAACATGCTCAGGGGTGCGGTGACGGGTATTCCCGCCGACTTTGCCGATGGGAACCAAGGGCCGCTGAACCAACTGTATTTGATCGTCAATGACGTGGATGGACTGCCTTCCGGCAGCTACGTTTATCACCCTGATCTGGAAGCGCTGGAGCAGTTGGCAGAGGGGGATTTTAGGGACCAGGCGGGACAATTGGACCTGGGCCAGGAGTTGGCGGCCGACGCCTCGGTCAATGTCTATTTTCTAACGGACCTGGCCCCGGTGCTGGACCGGTATGGCAACCGGGGCTACCGGGTCGCCCAGATGGAGGCGGCCATCATGGGAGGAAGGCTCTACCTGGGGGCCTACGCCCAGCGTTTGGGCGCCACGGGCCTGACGTTTTTTGACGACGACGTGACCCGGTTCTTTTCACCCCATGCCCAGGGGAAAAGCGTCATGTTCCTCACCGCCCTGGGCAGGCCCGTGCGGCGGCAGGCGTAGAAACGATCTCAAAACCGTGTATCCCAAATGGACATCCTTCGACAGGCTCAGGACGAACGGGCGGGAAGGACATCCCCCGTTCGTGGTGAGCCCTTCGGCTACGCTCAGGACAGGCTTGTCGAACT
>JADFPM010000211.1 GCA_022562335.1 Chloroflexota bacterium | reverse complement strand
AGGAAAACACTTTCGAGGTCCGGCGCATCTCGGAGATAGACGGCGCCACATTGGTGTTCGACGAACCCCTGGAATTCGCCCACCAACCGGGGGAGATCGTCAGCACCGAGTTCGTCCGCTACCGGTGGTATCCCGACGCCCAGTTCGGCACCGCCTACTTCCACGACCACGTCAGCGCCCTCACATCCTGGCGGCACGGGCTGTTCGGGGCCTTGATAGCCGAGCCGCCCGGTTCAACCTACCACGATCCCAAAACCGGCGACGAAGTTCCCAGCGGCCCCATCGTCGACGTGCATACCCAAGGGAAAGTGTCTGCCGACATCACCGGCAGTTTCCGCGAGATGGTGCTGTTCCTGCAAGACGCCAACCCTCTGACGGACATAGGCCGCTCCAGCGGCAGCTCCATCAACCTCCGCGTCGAGCCCCTGGAGGCCCGGGGCGGCGACCCAGCTTTGCTGTTCAGCAGCGCAGCCCACGGCGACCCGGAAACGCCATTGCTGGAAGCGTATCTGGGCGACCCCATCGTCATCCGTGGGTTGGTGTCGGCCGCCAACGACGTGCATACCCTGCACGTGGACGGCCATTGGTTCCGGATAGAGCCTTACAGCCTGACATCCCCGCCCGCCAGCACCGTCCACCTGGGCATCTCCGAGCGGTACGACCTGTCCATCGCCAAGGCCGGCGGACCCCAGGCCATGCCGGGGGACTACCTGTACTATAACGGGCGTTCCTTCAAATTCGAGGAAGGCAGTTGGGGAATCATCCGGGTGGTGGACCAAAACGGAGCAACGCCGGGAGCGGCCAACGGAGAGCCGCTGGAACTGCAAAAACTGCCGGGCCACGAATCGATACCCGCCGCCAACCAGCAGGTGTGCCCAACAGACGCGCCGGTGAAGCCTTTTCTCGTGTCCGCGGTGGACGTTCCTCTGCCCATGTTAGGCGGGGCCATGGGGAAGATATACGTACTTGATTCCCAGCGGCAGGCAGTATCTTCCGGGGCTGACGCACCCGAACCCCTGGTCCTTCACGTCAACGTTGGTGACTGTATCCAGGTCAGCCTGACCAACAAAACTGAAGACGGGCCCGTTTCCTTGCATGCTGACATGCTGGCCTATGACCCTCAGGACTCCCAGGGGATCGCTGCAGGTTTCACGCCGGTGCAAACGGCGATGCCCGGGGAAACCCGCACCTACACCTTCTATGCCCATCCTGAAGTGGGTGAGACGGTGGCAATGGTACGGGACTGGGGCAACGTCTTGGAAAATCCTGGATCAGGCCTCTATGGGGCCATCGTGGTGGGGCCCAGGGGCGCGGCGTTCACCCACCCGGTCACGGGGGACGATCTCTCAACCCAGTCCAGCTGGAGAGCCGACGTCCACCCAGTCGATGGGCCGAGCTACCGGGATTTCACATTATTCATTCAGGACCAGGACGAGGTGATCGGCACTTCCATCATGCCCTACTCCGAGGAGGTGGAGGGCATCCTGGCGCTGAATTATCGATTCGAGCCTTTTGGTCCCCGGCTGGAACGGGATGACGACCCGTCCCACGTTTTTAACAGCCTGGTTCATGGAGACCCGGCAACGCCGCTGTTGGAGGCGATGGCCGGAGACAATGTGAAGCTTCACGTGTTGGTCCCGTTCAGTGAGCAGTCCCACGTCTTTTCGGTGGAGGGCCACCGGTGGCCGGTGGAGCCTGGCCGGGAAGGCAGCACGTTGCTCAGCGCGGTGCAGATCGGCGCTGCCGAGGCGATAACGCTGGAATTGGCGGCGGGGGCCGGCGGCGAAGCGTCCTTGCCTGGGGATTACCTTTATGGCGACCACAGGGAACCATACCGGGAGGCCGGTTTGTGGGGCATTTTTAGGGTGCACCCGTCGGGCTCAGACGATGTGGGCCTTTTAGCCTTGCCCTAAAGCGAAAAACCCGGTGTGTGGCAGAGATCAAGCTGGCCCCAGGCCGTCAGGTCAGGCAGGCCGGGGTGCGAAGGTCAGCCGCTGTTCCCTGATCATCAGCGTAACGGCCACAGCCACCACCGACAACGCCATCATCAAAACGAATGCCCTATCGTAACTTCCCCATTGGTCGAATATGGCCGCGCCCGCCAGCGCGCCTATCCCGCCGGCTATCATGTGGACGCTGGAGATCAAGCCCGCGACGGTGCCCAGGCGGGCCGGACCGAAGATCTTCCCGCCGAATATCACCGTCAACGGCGCCGTGATGTAGAAAGTGAATCCATAAAGCGCGGCAAACAGCATGATGCCCGCGGTGCTCTGGTATATTGCAATCAGAGCGAAAATACCGATGCGCATGACAAAACACATCAGCGTCGGTTTGCCCGGACCCATGGAATCGGCCATCCACCCTCCGGCCAGCACGCCCACAAACCCCATCACACCCATGAGCGCCAGCATGTTTCCCGCCACCACGGTGCTAATCCCCTGGTCCTGGGCGAAGGCCACCAGATGGGTCGCCACCAGGAAGTCTTGAAATCCGCAGATCATGTAGATCAACGCCAACAGCAGGAAAGGCCGCGAACGCAAAATGGCCGCCATAGGTGGCGGAGATGCGTCAACCCCGCCCGTGGCTTCATAACCGTCGCCCGGACTTGCGGGCGCCACAACGGATTGAGCGGCGCCGGGCCTGGACCGGACGGTAAAGATCACCAGCGGGAACAGGATCAACAGGTTTGCCGCGCCTAACATCAGGTAGGCATAGCGCCATCCGATGGTGTTCAGGGCGGCGGCAAAGAGGACGATGATCACCAGGCTTCCCACGGAGCTTCCCGAGTTGGCGACGCTGGCCGCCATGCCCCGCCCTCTTTCAAACCATCGGGTGATCATGACGCCCACGGTTGGATTGGCGATGCCCGCGTTGCCGATCCCGTAAAGCAACCCGTATACCACGAACACATGCCACGGCGACTGGACCAAGGCCATCAAGCCGATGCCCAGGGCCGCCAGGACGGACCCGCCGGCCATCGTCCACTTCAGGCTGTAGCGGTCCACCAAGCGGCCTGCCACCGGCAATCCGATCGCTCCCGCCACCATGAAAACCGTCAGCGCCAACGTGAGGGTAGAACGGCTCCAGCCCAAGTCCTCAGTCATGGGTTTGAGCACCAGGCCGAAGGCGAACCGGGAGCCACCGCCGAGAAACATGACGGTGAATCCGGTGGACAGGATCACCCAGCTATAACGCGGTGGCCTCAATGGTTATTTCCCGGTGTTGCCGGACCGGATCCACAGAGACCTGACAAAGCGGTGGGAGCTAAGGATCGACGCACTTACCGGCGCTCCTGGTCCGGCCTCAACTCGTCCCTAAGCTTCAACAAAACCCCTATGAAACTCTCTTTGGTGAGGCGGCCGGTGTTGGTGTTGCGGGGACTTGGGTGATAGGAGCCGACCAACGCCGGGAGTCCACCGGGCATCTCATGCCAAACACCGTGGCCAAATTTTGCTTTGACCGCTGTGCCAGACCTTTGGCTCATCGCTTTCAGGCAGGCCTGGAAGGCGATCTGCCCCAGGGCCAGGACGGTGGTCAACCTGGGGAGGGCCTCCATCTCTTCCACAAAGAATGGCAAACAATCGCGTTGTTCTTGAACGGTGGGTTTATCTCCCGGGGGTACGCAACGGACGGCGGCGGTCATATAGGCGTTGATCAGCTCTAGACCGTCGTCCCGGTGGTCCGAGGTTGGCTGGTTGGCAAAACCTGCTTCATGCAGGCCTGCCATGAGAAATGTGGCGGACGCATCCCCCGTGAACACGCGGCCGGTGCGGTTGCCGCCGTGGGCCGCGGGGGCCAGTCCCACGATCAACAGGCGGGCTTCCGGGTCGCCAAAACCGGTGATCGGTTTGGCCCAATAGTCCCAGTCCCGGTAGCTGGCCCGTTTATTCTCGCCTATCTTCTCCCGGTGCTCCACCAGCCGGGGACAGTGGCGGCAGGCTATTATCCGCCGATGCAGGTTTTGAAGACGTGTTCCGGACTGGGAGATTTGGGGATGGGAAACCTGCTCGGGGCCGTTGCCGGTGGTCACGCCGTTGATCTGGCTTCGGGTGGCAGGGACTCTTCCCAGCGTGGAATGAGGTGATGAGATGTTCCGGGCAAGGCCACGATGGAGACCACTCCCACCAGGCTGAGGACAAAAGACAGAATCAACGCCGCGTCAAACCCCCCGGTCACGTCCCGGAGGTATGCGCCCAACAACGGTCCCAAGGCCATACCCATACCGCCGCCCAGGGTTTGCCAGCCGTAGGTGGTTCCCGAAGGGGCATCACCGTAATACTGGCGGTTGATGATGGGGAATGCGCTCATCTCGCCGCCCAGGCCGATGCCGAACAGAACGGCAAATAGGTAGAACACCCAGGCATCTTGGGCCACCAGCAGCATCAACACCGGCGCGGTCTGAAGCGCAAAGCAGACCCCCATCGCCCATTTGCTGCCCACCCGGTCGGAGATCACCGGCACGGCGAACCGCGTGATGGTGCTGACCCCGGTCATCACGATGTAAATACCGACCGCCGTTCCCTGGGACAACCCCCGTTCCACCGCCATGGCTACCAGGAGAATCAGGATCACGTTGTGCCCGGCGCACCCCCAGAAGTGGATACCAACCAGGTTCCAAAACGCGCTGGTCTTTTTGGCGTGCTTGAGGAATTCTTTGGTCCTGATTTTTGACGTCTCGTTGTTCTGCATCCGGCGCACCGGCTCATCTTCGCCTGCGCCCAGAGGTTTCAAGCCGATGACCGCCGGCTCGTTATGGAAGAACCGTATCAGCAAGAACAGCAGCGCCCCTCCCGCGATCCCCGGGATCCAGAACGTCCACTTGAACCCCATGGTGTTGAAGATCACCAAGACCATCAACAAGGCCAGAACAGTGCCGAACCCCTGGAAGCCCTGAAGCGACCCGATGGCAACACCCAGACGCTTCCTAAACCACAAGGTGACTCCGGTGATC
>JADFPM010000210.1 GCA_022562335.1 Chloroflexota bacterium | reverse complement strand
TATTGTGGAACAGGCCAGGGCTTCCCTGACTCCGGAGGAGCAGGCAACGGAAAATATGTTGGAGGAGCTTCAGGAAGAGCGGAACCTGGTGGAAGACCTGCGCGAGAAGGCTGAAGAGGCGCTGGTTGGCGCCACGGAGCAGCAGGCCCAGCTTGAGGCTCAACTGGCGTCGGTGGAATCGGCCAAACTAGAGCTGGTGGAACAGGCCCGGAAGGAGCTTCAAGAAAGGACCGTGCACCTTCTCGGCCGGATCCGTGATGCGGAAAGAGTGCTGGGCGAATCCGCTGAAAAGTCCTCTCTGCAGGAACAAAGGGTCCGGCTGTCCCAGGTGCGCCGGGAGTTGGATTCTCCTCGCTGGGAACCCATTGAAGTATCCCGTCCCGGCTGGCACGCTGAGATAAATGCCGGCCAACGGGTATACGTTCGCGGTATTCCCCGCCCGGTGGAGGTGGTTACGCCCCCTGATGAACACGGCCATGTGGAGGTATTGTTGGGCACCATGCGGGCCAATATCCCGGTTTATCAACTGGAACGCCTGGCCGGGGACCAACCCGCCGAAGTCCAACCGGCAGTCCACGTCAGCCGGCCATCCCGCAGGAACACGGGCAACGAGATAGACCTAAGAGGGTTTCGGGTGGAGGAGGCCCTGGAAAAGGTGGAGGGACTGCTAAACGACGCCGTATTGGACCAGGCCGGCGAGGTTAGAATCATCCACGGCAAGGGAACCGGCGTCCTGCGGCGGGCGGTGCGGGAATATCTGGAGGATCATCCTTTGGTGACTTCGGCGGAACAGGGGGAAGGTCCGGGGGGAGATGGGGTAACGGTGGTGCACCTTAGCTGACCGCCGTAATATTTCCTCGGCTCAAAACTTCGGCCAAATCTCTAATTGGAAACTACTTATGACCCTATTGGACGCCGATCTCAGCCAGAAGCAGCCCCCCGGAATCATATTTCAGGACTCGGCGGCCGCCTGTGTCGGCGACGTAGACTCGTTTGTTGGTTGAATCCACGGTTATGTGGCCCAGCGATTGGAAAGGTCCTTCCAACCTGCTGATGAATTGGCCCAGGTTGTTGAATTTCTGAATCGTGTTGTTGCCGGGGTCCGATACGTAAACCACGCCGGAAACGGTGTCAACTTCGATGTATTGAGGCTGGCGGAATTGGCCGTTGCCATCTCCTTCGGTTCCCCATTGGCTTATGTAATTGAAATCTGGGTCAAACCTTTGGATCCTGTGGTTACCCGCGTCCACTACGTATACGATTCCCGAGGGGGTGACGGTGATATCTCCCGGTTGCTGGAACTGGCCGTCGAGGTCCCCCTGTGAATCCGAGGTGCCCAGGTACGCGCCGGCGTTATCGAACAGTTGTATCCTGTTGTTCCCCTGATCCACGACGTAAACGCGGTTGCCCGAAGGGCTGACGGCCAAGGCTCCGGGACTTTGAAATTCACCAACTCCATCGCCTTGGCTCCCCCAGATGCGGATAACCACGCCCACCGAGTCGAACTTGACCACCCGGTGGTTGCCGGTGTCGGTGACGTAGATGTTGCCGGCGGGGTCGATGGCGATGCCGCTGGGATTAAGAAGCTCGATCTCGGTACGGCCGGCGGCTCCGAATTCATTGAGGAATCTACCTCTATCGTCGAATTTCTGTATGCGGTTGTTGCCCCGGTCCACCACGTATATGGCCCCAGCCGCATCGATGACCATATCGCCGGGATCAGAGAATTGGCCGGGCTCGCTACCCTCGGAGCCCCATCTTGAAAGATACCGGCCAAAATTGTCGTATTTACCGATGCGCAGGGTTTCCACGTCCATCACGTAGATGAATCCGGTGCTCGCAACAACGATATCCCCGGTCCCGCCCATTTGACTCGGTGGCACTTGGACGGTGGGCTCCGGCGTGGACGTGGGTGCGGCCGTGGGGATAGCGGTGGGCTCCGGCGTGGACGTGGGCGCCGGGGTCGGCGTGGGTACGCCGGTGGGAGCGGGGATGGGCGTGGGGTCATAGATCAATGTGGGAGTCGGTTGGGGCAGTGCTGTAGGCGTGGGCGCATCCGTAGGATCGGGCGCCGGCACTCCGGTTGGTTCAAGCGTCGGATCCAGAGTTGGCTCCACGGTTGGGCTTGCTCCGGGTGTGGGTGGTGTGACCGCCGGCGTCAGGCCGGGAGTTGAGGCCGGAACGGTTATTGGATCGGGCTTCTCCGAGGTGGGGTCAATGGTTGGCAGTTGGTCTATCGTTGGAGCAAAGGTTGGCGCGGCGCACGCTATCGCCATCGCCATCGCTAAAGCCGTCAACACACCGGTTTTCAAAAGTTTGTAGCCCGGTGGCTGGCTCGCGGTTGAATCGGTTTGGGGAGTCGAGTGTCGGTTTTTCAGGTTCCCTATCCGAACATAAATTCTTGTCTGCCGTTATTGAATTCTAACGGGTTGCCGTGGTCTACGGGAAGAAGTCTGCGTCCCAGTTAGGATGCGTTTCGGGCCATGGGGCCATCTGATGTTCATTGGCGCGTGAGCCGGTATCAGCGGACCGAGTTAAATCCTCAATCAGCTTGAGGGACAGGGCGGGGCGAGATTTGGTAAGGGTCGGGAATCTTATCCACGCACATTGAGACCCTGGTGCACAGGGGAGACCAGTCTGAATGGAAATCCCAGGTGGGATTATCGGTCAACCGTTCCGGATTGCTGCCGTTGGCGTTCATCACGTAGATATCGCCAAAGCCCGTTTCGTTGGAGGTATAGGTGATCCGGCTGCCGTCGGGTGACCAATCCGGGTGGAACTGATCGTATATGTTCCGGGTGATGTTGACCAGCCCGGACCCGTCGGTGTCCATCAGGTATATCTCTTGATTTATGTCTCTCCTGGAATCGAATGCGATCTTGTCTCCCAGGGGAGACCAAGACGGGCTGCCGTCGCGGGCATCGTTATTGGTGAGACGGGTCTGATTTCCGCCGTCGGCGTCCATGATGTATATCTCCTGGTTCCCGTCCCGGCGGGAGGTGAAAACAATGCGGTTGCCGTCGGGGGACCAGGCGGGGCTGTTGTCCTCGGCGCCGCTGGTGGTCAACCTCTGCAACCCGGTGCCATCGGCGTTCATGACGTAGATATCGCCCATCCCGGTCCGGTTGGAGAAAAAGGCGATCTTGGTCCCATCGGGAGACCAGGCTGGGAGAATGTCGGCGTTGGGGTGCCTGGTCAGGTTGGTCTGGCGCGCGCCGTCGGCGTCCATGATGTACACATCGAAGTTGAAGTCACGGTTGGAATAGAAGGCGATCTTTCCGGCATCGGGAGACCAATCGGGGCTGCGGTCCTGGGAATAGTGACGGGTCAGGTTCACCTGGTTGGACCCGTCGATGTTCATGGTGTATATCTCGTTATTGCCTTCCCGATTGGAATAGAAGGAGATGCGGTCGCGCAGCGGATCGACCCCCTGAAATCCCGATGTCTCGACGGCGCCGGGGAGATATGGCGGCTCCACGGTTGCCAGGGCGGCTTCGGCTGGATGGCCGGTGGAGCCGGCGGCCAATGCGGCGAGGGCAAGCGTGGCGGCAGCGGATTTTAGGGCTTTCATGATCGGCGTTGCCGGTTGTCCGTGTTCTTTACCCTTGTCATTTACCTTGGAACCAGGGACGGCGCTTTCCGGTAAAGGCGGTGATCCCCTCCTGGAAATCACCGGTAAGCCCGATGTCGGCTATAGCGGCGGTTTCCAGGTCGAGTTGGTCTTCCAACGAGGACTGCCAGGAGCGGTCCATCATGGCTTTGACCTTGCCGAAGGCTTTGGTCGGTCCTTGGGCCAACCGCACGGCAGTTTCCAACGCGTGGCGGTTGAAGTCGGCGGCGGGGAAGACCTGGCTAACCAAACCCATGGAGAGGGCAGCTTCGGCGTTGATCGGCTGGGCGGCCAGGTAAAGCTCCATGGCTCGGCTGGCGCCCACCAACCGAGGCAAATAGTAGGTGGAACCTCCGTCGGCGGTGGCGCCGATGTTGGCGTAGGCCATCAAAAACCGGGCGTTGTCCGCCGCGATCCTAATATCGCAGCTTAACATCAGGCTGAAACCGCCGCCGGCCGCCACGCCGTTGATGCCCGCCACCACCGGCTTCTCCAGGCGGCGTATCTCCAGGATCACGTCCCGGTGGAACCGGCCGGCCAACTCCCTGAGATGCTTGGAGATTCCCTCGGGTCCTGCTTCTTCAAGGCGGCTGGCGAATTCCCGCACGTCAGCCCCGGCGCAAAACGCCTCGCCGCTTCCGGTGATCAAAACGGCGCGGATGTCCGGCGACCTGCAGGCCTGCAGGGCCTCAGCCAGGTCGCCCATCATGCTGGCGTTGAACGCGTTTCGCGCCTCGGGGCGGTTGAGGGTTATCAGCCCAACATCGTGACTTTTTGAGAAGGTGATTTGGCCGGAACCCATCTATATCCCCTCGCGTTCCATAGGGTCAAGGCTGCTCTAACCAGGGCCGGTCAACGACCAGGAAACCGAGTCTTGTCCGATGGTTTGAAAATCTGCGTTGGTCAGTTTGACCCGGTCCAGCCAAATCATAACATTTCCGTTTTCAGGAATCTCCTGACGGGCCAGCATATTGATCGAGGCAACCCGGCCTGGCCCGGTGGGGCCCACCGTTTCGCCTCGGCGGGCGATGGCAAACAGGACCCGGCCTTGAGACGCATCTGATGCATCGGCTTTATCCACCACGAGGGGGTCAGGTCCCAGAATGCCGCCGGGTACGATCTCCATTTGGGCGGGAAATGTTCCGGAGGTTTCGGTTCTGCCCTGGCCGCTGCATGCCATCGCCGCGGCCAGTATCAAGGTCAGGGCGGTTGTTGCGCCGAGTCGGCAAAGCCGTATTGTCATTGCATGGGCCGTCAGAATATCTGTTCCATCAATCGGGCTATCTTCTCCAGGGTGAGACTGGCCACGGCCGACGACCAGGGGAAGGTGGAACGGCGTGGGGAACCGATGC
>JADFPM010000209.1 GCA_022562335.1 Chloroflexota bacterium | reverse complement strand
GATCTCCAGAAGAGTCCCCGGCGCTCGGGGCCTCGCCCGGTTTGTGGTAGCTTTCTTCCTTAGGGACCTGGTCTTCGGGCGGTACGTAGGGCCGTTGGATTATGGGCATGGGTCGTCCCCTTTCAAACAGGCGCTGAAGCGGTCAAGGGCCGATGGTCCCCTAGCCGCAAGGCCAAATCGGCTTGCTGGAATCAGGCTCATTATACACGGCTCGAGTAGGGGAGAGCAGGGCATTGGGGATTTGCCAGGCCCCGGGGTATTACGGTCGATCCAGCGGCGATGGAGCCGGTGTGAGAATAGCCCGCCCCAGGTGATACACACCCACGGCCAGGGCCTCCCATTCGTGGGAGGTTTTGCTCAGGCCGATGAGACCCAGGCGTTCCATCACGGCGAAGGCCAGCTGGTCTTGGGACGCATTGGGCTGGCCGGCGATGGCGGACCTTACCTCCTGGGCGGTGTAGGCGTGAAGCGGGAGGCCGTGGCGGCGGCACCACCCGGCCAAGGCCTCTTCCAGCAACTCCAGGGCCGGCACCGGCCAATGGATGCCCGAGGGCCGGCTGTGGGCCACCGCGTGGGGTGTCCACTCGTCCACCAGCCGGTCCAAACATTCGATCAAATGGGCCACCCTGGTTTGGACATCGGACTTGCGGGGCGAGGGGGCCTTGATGACTCCGGAGGCTGGATCAGCCTGAACGGCTTGAACCATCGGCGGCCGGAAAACCGCCCAGCCCGTCTCCCTGACCCCAGCGTCCAGGGCCAGCAACGTTTGTCCGGCGTTACCGGTGGTCATAGTCGGTCATGGCCGCGGCGGCCAAACCAAATGCGCCGGGCCCGAATGCGGCCGACCTCCCCGAAACCGGAGACCGTCGCCGGCAGGTCCGGGAATATAGATGGACCTGGCGGGCCAGAAGCCAGCAGCGATATCGTCTTCACCCGCCGGTCCCCACCCCGATCGTCGATACGGCCCTCACTTCGGGGCAATGGGACTGGCGCCCGGTAGAGGCGGGTATAGTAATAAGTGCCGCATTGCAGGCAAAGCCAGTCTCCTTCATCCAACGCCAGGTCGCCGTGGCACTTGGAACAGGCCTTCAGGTGAAAGTGGAGCAAATCACACTCCTTGGTTGGCCGGCGATGGTTGTGCGCTTGCTGAGAATGTCTTCCAGGGGACCGTCATGGCCATCGCCAACGAAAGATGGCCTGGCCGGCAGAAGTTGCCGATAAATGTATCAGAACGTATGTTCTAATACAATGACCCCGAGTCACCTGATCACGCCAAGATCTAGCGGTGGACCGGGAATGAAGCGTCCAATTGAAGCGTCCAATTGAAGCGTCCGGGGGAGGTGCCGGAAAAGGAAGGGGAAGCTTTGGTTAAGGAGATGCCAGGGCGTTTCGCGGTGTGGCGAATCGGGCGGCCCACATCAATACGATGGCGGCCAAGGAAACTGCCACAGCCAGCGAAAATGCTAGGAGATAATCGCCTTGCCGGTCGTACAGCAACCCGCCCAGGACCGGTCCCACGGCAAATCCCACCCCGCGTCCCAATTGAATCACCCCCATCACAGCTCCCAGGTTGGAGGACGGGACAATGTCTGCTGCCTTGGCTGCCACCACCAGACCGGCAATCCCGTCGCTAAGTCCGCTTAGCCCCACAAATACGATGATGGGCCACATGCTGTGGCCGTTGCCGAAGATCAGGACCAGCACCAGGGCGGAGACGTGCATGCCCAGGCCGGCCGTGTATACGAATTCGCGTCCCAAATAGTCGGACAGGGTACCGGAAATGGGCCTCCCCACCATGCCAACCACGCCCACCGCCCCTATGGTCGCCGCTGCCTGAAGCCCGCTGTAACCCGCGGCGATGAAGAATGCCACCAGGTGCACGTTGGTCAGGGAGATACCCACGGAAGCGGACATGCGGGCCGATACTAAAAACCAAATGGCGGGGCGGTTTATGATGCGGTTTGATTTCGCACTCTTCGCCGGGTCCTCTGATTTAGGGACTGTAACGGGCTCCAATGACGGCTGGGACGGTTGGTCTGCTTCCTCAGAAGGCGGCCGGCGTTGGAACAGAAAGTTGGCCGGCGAGATCATCAAGAAAAACACCAGCCCCAAGATCCTGAAGGTGGGCCGCCACCCCAGCGTGGATATCAAGACCTGGGACAGAGGGGCAAAAATGCCCTGCCCAAGGGGGTTTCCCGCATCGGCCAGGCCCAATACCCGGCCCCGGGTGCGGGGGAACCAGGGCGCCAAGGTGGCGGTGGCCGTAAACGAGGAGATGGTGGTCTCACCCAGGGCAGCCACCACACTGTAGAAAATGAACAGTTGCCACATGTCCGAGGCGTAGCTGCTTATAACGTATCCGGCCAGGATGACCAGACCAGCCAGAGGAAAAAGCCGCTTGGGGCCCAGCCGGTCCAACAGCCATCCCACCAAAGGGGCCAGCAGTCCCCCGGTGATCCCCGACGCCGAGAACACCGCCGATGTGGCTGCAGCGCTACGGCCGAAACCGTCTCGCAGGGCCACGAAAATAACCGGGACGCTGTTTTTCATCCCACCTTCAACGGTGAGGTTGGCCCCGGTCAGGGCGAAAATGACCCAGCCGTAATGGCGCTTCCTTTTGAAGGCGCTATTGACGTCACCGGCGAGTTTGGAGAAAGCCTGAAGCATATGGGCGCGGTGGTGGATTATACACTACCGGATGCCTTGACCGGGTCGGGCGCCATTCCTATAATTACCTGACCAATAAACCGGCGAAATGTGGCGGTTTTCGCCCATCGTCAACCTCAAACAGGGCTTCAACCGAAGCTTCAGGCAGAGCTTCAGGCACGGGGGCATCCACAGGTGACCGGACCCACATCCCAATCCATAGACGAGTTGGTCCAGACGGCGTTGGGCGAACTGGAAGGCATCGACAATCCCGAATCGCTGGACCGGTGGCGGGTGGCCTACCTGGGCCGCCGTGGAAGTTTGACCCAGGTACTCAGGGGGATCGCCCAACTGGACGTGGAAAAACGCCGGGAGGCCGGGGCCCTGGGCAACCAGGCCAAACGCACCCTGGAAGAACGGCTGGAACAACGGCTCCAGCAGGTCAACCAAACCCAACAGGAACAGGCATTCATACGGGACCAACTCGATGTCACCCTTCCCGGCCGGCCGTCGCCAATTGGCCGGTTGCATCCCACCACCCAGATACTCCGCGAGATCTGCGATGCCTTTGGCGCCATGGGTTTCAGCGTTGTAGAAGGCCCCGAAGTCGAGTGGGACCACTACAACTTTGAGATGCTCAACATACCGAAGGGACACCCCGCCCGGGACATGTGGAACACGTTGTGGGTCGACTATCAAGACCCCTCGAACAGCCGTTCCATGTTGATGCGCACCCACACCTCGCCCATGCAGGCCAGGGTCATGGAATCCAGCCAACCGCCCATCCGGGTCATCGTCCCAGGCAAGTGCTACCGGTATGAGGCCACCGACGCCACCCACGAATGGCATTTTTACCAGGTGGAAGGGCTGGCGGTGGACGATGGGATAACCTTTGCGGACCTTAAGGGCACCCTCTACGAGTTTGCCCGCCGGCTTTTTGGAGAGGAGCGCCGGGTGAGGTTCAGGTGCGATTATTTTCCATTTGTGGAACCCGGCGTGGATATGTCCATCGACTGCTTTGCCTGTAAGGGCGAGGGTAAGGGGTGCCGGATCTGCCGGGACAGTGGATGGATCGAGATCATGGGCGCGGGGATGGTCCATCCCAAGGTGTTGGCCGGGGTGGGATACGACCCGGAGAAATACACGGGCTTTGCCTTTGGGCTCGGCCCGGAGCGCATCGCCATGCTGAAGTACGGCATTGACGACATCCGCCTGTTCTACTCCAACGATCTCAGGTTTTTGCGCCAGTTCTAACCGGCCGGGTTCGACGGGGCCGGCGTGCTCAAAAGAGTATCCCAGGCAACTGTCTCAAAAAAATGGTTCGACAAGCCCGTCCTGGTCCTTCCGCGGAAGGACCAAGGACTCACCACGAACGTAGCAGGCTCTATATGACCGTTGGTCCTGAGCCTGCCGAAAGATGGTTCATCTTGGTTAGACGGTTTTGACATGTTTTTGAAGCCCGGCGCCTGGAGGAGATCTGATATCCAGGTTGTTTGACATACTATGAAAGTTCCCCTGAGTTGGCTGCGGCAGTACGTTGATGTGGTAATTCCCGCGCAGGAATTGGCCCATCGGCTCACCATGGCCGGGATAGAGGTGGGCGAGGTTATCGAGACCGGCGGTTGGAGCGGGTGTTTCGTGGGCCGGGTGGTGGACGTCAGGCCCCATCCCCAGGCCGACCGCCTGCGCCTTTGCCGGGTGAGCACCGGGACCGAAGAGTTGGAGGTGGTCTGCGGGGCGCCCAACGTGGCCGCCGGACAGAATATCTGCTTGGCCACAGTGGGGGCCCGGCTTCTGAACACCCACTCCGGCAAGCACGAAGTCTTGAAGGCGGCGCGTATCCGCGGGGTGGATTCCCAGGGCATGATCTGCTCCGAGTTGGAATTGGGGCTGGGCGATGATCACTCGGGCATCATCGTGCTTCCCGCCGATGCCCCGGTTGGAACGCCGCTGGACGATTATCTGGGCGATACGGTCTTGGACCTGGAATTGACGCCAAACCGGCTGGACTGCCTGTCGATCCTGGGAGTTGCCCACGAGGTGGCCGCCCTGACTAAGACGACCGTGCGGGAACCTGACCTGGATTACCCCGAAGAGGGGCCGCCCATTGAATCCCTGGTCTCCATCAGTGTGGAAGACCCGGACCTGTGTCCCCGATATACCGCCAGCTTGATCCAGGGAATAAGCATCGGCCCATCCCCCCAGTGGCTTCAAGACCGTCTCAAACGGGCCGGGCTGCGGCCCATCAATAACGTGGTGGATGTGACCAACTTTGTGATGCTGGAGTTGAACCAGCCGCTGCACTCCTTTGATTTCGATAAGA
>JADFPM010000208.1 GCA_022562335.1 Chloroflexota bacterium | reverse complement strand
CGACAACCGGTCCTACTGCCGGGGCATGGCCATAAAGACCGACGATCCCAACGTGATGTTCGTCGGCAACGGCGACGCCATACCCGGGATCACCGGGGCCATCCAACAGACCAGGGACGGCGGAAAGACCTGGCAGAAGACCGAACTGCCGGTGGCGCCCAACTCGGTGGTCTACTGGTTCGGGACCCACAAGGCCATTCCCGAGACCATGGTCGCCGCCAGCCTGTACGGTTACGTTTACGTGACCGATGACGGCGGGGTGTCCTGGCGGAAGCTGCCCAAGGAATTCGGAGAGATCCGCTCGGTGGCATTGACTCCCAACTAGGCCGCCAAGGCTCTTGCAAGAGAGATCCAAGCAAAAAGGTCCCGGAGAATTCTCCGGGACCTTTCTGCAACCGGTGAGCGCCCAGCCGATCGGGCGGCGATCCTTCATGAGGCGGCGGTGAATAATGTCAGCCATTGATACCTGGCGCACCATGATCCAGGCCGAACATGCCCAGTCCGACGCCATGCGCCCGGCCCCGCCGCCAGACGACCATTGGCGGCCCTACGCCCGGCAGTTCAGCGCCGACCCCCGCCGGTCCGACGATGCGATGCTCAACCGGTTGCTGGAAGAGGTCTCACCGGACCATACGGTCATCGACGTCGGCGCGGGCGGGGGCCGGTTGGCGTTGCCCATAGCCCTTCACTGCCGGCACGTCACGGCGGTGGAACCGTCTCCGGCCATGGGGGAGGTCCTGTCCACCGGGGCCGAAGACCACAAGATCGACAATATCTCGCTGGTTCATTCCGAATGGCAAAATGCCCGCGTTGACCCGGCCGATCAAACGTTGTGCGTTCACGTGCTCTACACCATTCAGGACATCGGCGGGTTTGTCAAAAAGCTTGAGGCCCATGCCAGGGTGCAGGTGATGGTGGTGATGTACGGCGCGGCCCCCCAGTCCCAAAATTATCCCCTGTGGGAAAAAGTCCACGGCACGCCCAGACTGCCGCTGCCCAGCGTGCCCGAGTTCAGAGAAGTGCTGAAGGAGCTGGGGATAGACGCGCGGGAAGAGGCCCTGCCGGCCCAACCGGCCAGGGGATTCGACAGTCTGGAGCAGGCCCTGGACCAGCTAAGCCAGCGGTTGTACCTGGGCGGCGACGGCCCCCAAAGGGACATGCTGGCCCGTATGCTTCCCCAAGAGTTGGAGGAAACAGACGGCGTTTTTAGGATTCGCGGCGCCGCTCCCCTGCAACCGTGGCTGATCCGCTGGGCCGGCTCGGCCTCCGGCTAGCCCCGCGACCCGCGACCCGCGACCCGCCTCCGTGTCACCCTGAGCAGCGCCGAAGGGTCTAAACTCCTTATCTTTCATACCAGGCCCAGGATCGCATTCCAACGTTGCAGGTCTTTACGTAGACGTGGCGCTTCCGAATGGGGCCGCTGTGGCGGCGATTTTAGATTCCTCTCCGCGCTCCGAATGACATAACGTCGCTTACTCCGGAATGACTTGACGTCCCGATATTCGGGACGGCATGGCGTTGCCACGTTCGGGACGGCATGGCATCAACTATGTTGACACCGCGTCAGGCACCGATTACGCTACCGTCGAACTAGAACCGGTGAACGTAGAACCGGCTGCTCGCTAGGAGAAATGGTTATGGAAGTGCATGTATATACCAACCCTGGTTGATTCAGTTGCCGGACGGTGGAGGAATTTCTGTCGTCCAACGGTGTTCGGTATGAGCACCATGACCTGGCAACCGACGCGCCGGCGGTGGAATATCTCAAAAACCGGGGGATCAAGTCGGTCCCGGTAACCATCATCGACGAAGACACGGTGATCATCGGCTACTACCCCAAGAAACTGATTCCCGCGCTGAATCTGGACGTCACCATCGACCTGTCCAGCAAGACGGACTGGCTGGCGGAGAAATACGACGGCATCCTGCGGGCTACGATGCGCGCTACCGAACAGTTGGATGATGATCAGCTAAAAGGGCAAGTCCCCTGGCGCCCCTGGAGTTTGAGAGACGTGGTGTTGCACATCATGTCTTTCCCGGAACTGGCCTGGCTCAGTCACAAACAGGGCAGCATGAGTTCCGAGGACATGGCGGCGTCCAACAAACGGTTGGCGGTTAGAGTGAACTCATCCGAGGAACTTCGTGAATATGGCGAAGGCGTCCGCAAGAACATCATCGAGTTCTTGAACAGCGGAAACCAGACCGCTTTCGACCGGGTCGTTCCCGCCCATTACGGGGGCGAGGTGACGGTGGTGGAATTGCTGAATATCATCCTGAGCCACAGCACACACCACCTCAAACAGCTTTATCATCACATGGAAACCGGACTGAGCATCACTCCTAAAGACCCCGCCAGCGAAAAAGATTTCGACGGGATAGTGACGCCCACGGCCCTTATCTAAAATTCAGCCGGGGTGAACGGTGAGGTTGGGAGGTGTGGCCAATAGAAAAGCACAGAGGATGAATCTATGAAATACGATGTGATCATAATCGGCGCCGGCTCGGCCGGTTCCATCCTGGCCACCAGGTTGACCGAGGACCAGAGCCGGTCGGTGTTGCTGTTGGAGGCCGGTCCCGACTACCCCGACTTCGAGCATCTGCCCGAAGAGGTGAAGTTCGGCTACGCCACCGAAACCGACATCATGACCAGCGACCACAACTGGCAGTTCATCGGCAAGGCCACCGAGACCGCCGGACCCATGATGGTGCCCAGGGGCCGGGTCACCGGTGGCTCCAGCGCCATCAACGGCCAGGTTTTCCTGCGGGGGGTGCCCGAGGACTACGATAGCTGGGCCGAAGCGGGCAACGACCAGTGGCGATTCCAGGACCTGTTGCCCTATTTCTGCAAGTTGGAGACCGACACCGATTTTGGCAGTGACGATTTCCACGGTAACGACGGTCCCATCGTCATGCACCGATTCAAAAGGGATACTTGGCTGCCGGCCCAGGTCGCTTTTCACACCGCCTGCCTGGCCGCCGGCTTCCCCGACGTCGCCGACCATAACCATCCCGACTCCTGGGGAGTCGGCGCAACGCCGCTGAATAACCCCAACGGTATCCGCATGAGCACCGCCCTTGGCTATCTGGACCAGACCAGGCACCGCTTGAATCTGACCATTCGGGCCAATTGCACGGTCCACCGGATAATCTTTGAAGGTAACCGGGCCATCGGGGTTGACGTGGAAAGCGGTGGCGAGAAATTCGTCATCGACGCCGATCAGATCATACTCAGTTCCGGGGCCATCGGTTCTCCCCAGTTGCTGATGCTCTCGGGCGTGGGCCCCAAAGACCACCTGAGCAGCCTGGGCATCCCGGTCATCAAAGACGCCCCGGGAGTGGGCCAGAACATGAGGGACCATCCGGCGGTCTGGATCACCTGGAGGACCAAAGAGGGGTTTCCCTTAGACGGTCTGGCGCCCCGGATGCAGCTATGCCTGCGGTACACCGCCGAAGGCTCTGACCTGCGCAACGACATGAAGGTGTCCATGCAGTCCTTTGCCACCGAGCGTCCCAACCAGGGAGGAGACCGCATGGTGCCCATGGGTATCCGCATGACCGGCGGGATACAACTGGCGGCCGGCTCGGGGGAATTGCGGCTGAGTTCCACCGATCCCACCGAGCAGCCCATTTTGGACTACCATTATCTGGAAGAGGCCTCCGACGTGAAACGTCTCAGAGACATGGTCCGAATGTGCGTTGAGTTGGGGCAACACGAGAGCTTCAAGGACATCATCCAAGAGCGCATCTCACCAACCGATGCCGACCTTGAATCTGACGAAACCATTGATTCGTGGATGAGGCGGGAAGTGACCACCTCCCAGCATATCTCATGCACCTGCAAGATGGGACCGGCCTCGGACCCCATGGCGGTTGTCGATCAGTACGGCAAGGTCCACGGGGTGGAAGGTCTAAGGGTGGTGGACGCTTCCATCATGCCCGATTGCATCCGCGCCAACACCAACGTGACCACCATGATGATCGGCGAGCGGGTCTCGGATTTCATCCTCCAGGGGCTCTAATTGTAAATCTCGTACTCTCCCATTCACATAGAGAACGACGGTCGTTTTGCCCAGCTGCTCATTTGGGCGGCGGTTTATGGGCATATTTGAGGCCACAGGGTGGTGTGGGCATCGGGCGAGAGCGTCAATGGAGCGGTGTACGATTGCCTGGCCGAGCATTGGCACCATCACGGTCCTAAACATAAAATACCGGCGCCTGGTGGCGCCAGCGCGGCCCCTGCCAGGCGTGGCGGTTGACTTCTGGCGTGTTAGAAATTAGAATTGCTATCGCAGGAAAAAGGGCGCTTTCCGGCGAATACCGTCGTAGTTAACATAATATCGGCTGTTATAGGAGGTCAAAATTGCCCATTATATCTGATATGGCAACCATCATAACCTCCATCGCGTTTTTATTGGTGGCGGTGGGGGCATTGGTAGTGTTTGTGGGCATCTTCGTTCTGGTCGTCCGTCTGGGCCGCTCAATCGAAATTCTGGCCGAGAGCGGTTCCGTCCGTGGTGGTGACGGTGGAGACGGCCCACGTCAATAGAGTGATCGTGTGGATGGTGTAAGGTGGCGGTGTTCTTAGACGTGAATTTGTTCGGAGTGTCGTTCCCAACGGCGGCGGTATCGCTTTATTTTAGGCGCCTGGAAATTTAGGTGGAAAATTTATTTGACCATGACGTGATTTATGGATTGGTCATTAGCGGCGTCGCGATCGTGTTGTCGGCACTCATCGTGGGGCTCGTCTTGTTAGCTCCTGAAGCGACCGCGCAAATCTCTGAAGAGGCTACTGAAAGATCCCCAGCCGCCAACTCATTCGACGGGCAGCCGCCCGCAGCCATTGCCCAAAATGCCGCCCCGTCATTGGAAATAGCAGTGCTGGCAGAGGCGCCGTTTCCCACCCCTGAACCCACGGTGACCCCTACACCCAACCCCACGGCTACGCCGGCCCCGGTTCCCACGGCCACGCCGGAACCGACGCTT
>JADFPM010000207.1 GCA_022562335.1 Chloroflexota bacterium | reverse complement strand
AATACCCTGCGATCTACGTTAGCATCCGCTTCGCTTGGGGGGCAACCCGCCGCGTCGTTATAATCCGGCCATGTCATCGCAAGAGGTCCCAGAAGGTGAGTTGGACCAATTTCAGACCCTGGTGGCCATCGTTGAGCGCCTGAGAGCGCCCGGCGGCTGCCCGTGGGACCGGGAACAAACCCATGCCTCGCTGAAGCGCAACCTGTTGGAGGAGTGCTACGAGGTCTTGGAGGCCATCGACGCGGACGACCCCCAACTCTTGGCCGAGGAATTGGGAGACCTGTTGGTCCAGATCGGTTTCCACGCCGACATCGCCCGGGAAGCCGGCCGGTTCGACCTGGGCGACGTGCTGACCAAGATCAACCGGAAGCTGATCCGGCGCCACCCCCACGTTTTCGGTGATGCCACCGTGGCTGATTCTCGCGAGGTTGAGCGAAACTGGGAGAAGATAAAAGAAGAGGAGAGGCGGGAGCAGGGCGTAAAGAAATCGCCGGTGGACGGCATCCCCAAAGACCTGCCGGCTTTGACCGCCGCCCAACTCATGCAGGACCGGGTGGTCCGGTCAGGGTTCGATTGGGATGAGATCGGCCAGGTGCTGAACAAGTTGTCCGAAGAGGTAGATGAGTTGCGGCGGGCGGAGACTCATGAAGAAAAGGTCCACGAGCTGGGCGATGTCCTCTTTATGATAGTGAATCTATCCCGTTGGCTGGACATCCACGCCGAGGACGCTTTGCGGGTGGCCAACCAACGATTCCGGTGGCGATACCTAAAGATGGAGGAACTGGCTGCCGGCCGGGGCCAGGACTTCGCCCAACTGCCCATGCCGGAGAAAGATTCGCTGTGGGACCAAGCCAAGGTCCTGGAAAAGGTCCTGGAATCGGAACAAGACAAAGCCTAGGGTAGCGGCCGGCGAGCCGGGATCAACGTACGGGTCTACCCGCCGGAATAGTCACTCATCAGAAAGGCGGGCTCCAGGTAATAGAATCCGCCGGACAACAGCCGCTGGACCGGTCCGGTCATCAGATCGAAACCCGAGGTGCCCATTGCTCCGGAAACTCCGGTGGCGGCCCGGCCCGTGAACCGGTCGGAGAACGACCGTTTAGGCTGGACCAATCGGGGCCGGGGCCGCGCGCCACCCAGTCGGGCCGCTGCTTCCAACGCCTCATCGAAACCACCGAGTTCGTCCACCAGCCCGATCTCCAGCGCCCGCCGGGCGGTATACACTTCTCCCGTTGCCAGCTCCTTCACCCGCGCCTCATCCATGGACCGTCCCTGGGCCACCACGGTCACGAAATTCTCGTAAATCTCGTCGATCAACTCCTGGAACTTCCCCTCCTCTTCGGTGGTGGGACTGCGCCAAAAGCCGGTCATGTCTTTCAATGATCCGCTTTTGAAAACCGAGAATTGGACCCCCATCTTTCCCAAAAGCTGCTCCAGGACGGGGCGTAGATATATCACGCCGATGGAACCTACCATCGCCGTGGGAAGAGCCATCACCCGGCTGGCGGCGCAACACAGGTAGTAGCCTCCGGAAGCGCCCATTCCCCTCACGTAAGCCACCACCGGTTTTCTCTCGGCCACTTTGCGGATGCTGTGGTAAAGGACTTCAGATCCCGATGCCGAGCCTCCCGGCGAGTCGATGTCCAGCAACAGGGCGCGGTAACGCTTGTTCCTGGCGATGCCGTCGAACAGCCGGGAATAGGTGCTGGTCCTGATCCTGGTGCCGATGACGCCGTGCAGTTCCACCACCGCCACCCCGGCGCGCCGGTTCAGACCGAAAGGCATATTCAACTCCCTACAAAGTTATTAGTGATTCCAGTGGTTGATCATTGTACTCCGGCGACGGTGGGTACAGGGGCCGGTTCAGCGTAGATCATCAGGTTGAGTTGGGCCAAAGGAAAACCGGCCAGGAAAGACATCCCGGCCGGTTTTCGGCATGCGTGATTTCTGACCGGCCTAGTCGTCAGCCGGCGCGGCGGCGGGCTCGGCCAGGCGGTTGTCCACCAGGTCCGTGGCGCAGACCGACTGGTCCAGCAGGTTCCAGCGGACCATCCAGTGGTAGGTGTCGGCCACGATCTCATCGGTGTACGGCGCCTGTTTGGTGTAGCGAAGCCGCGGCAGGTGGAAATCCTCCGGGGTGAGGCCGCCCCACTTGGCCGCCAACGGGGCGAACCGGGGTTCGTCGATCAAATAATGGAGGAATTTCCGCTTGTCGGCGTTGATCAGGTCGATGGCCTTGGCCACCGCCCGGTTGATGGCGTTGAAGGTTTCCTCGTCCATGTCGTCGCTGGCGTTCTCGGCCCCCAGGTAATGGCCCTCGCAGAGGGCGCGGCAACCCAGCTTTTCCGCCAGGGCGATGTAGGGCTCCATCACGGCCGCAGCCTCTACCTCCCGGTTCATCAGCGCTTCGAAGCGGTGCTGGGGAGAGCCGTAGTGCACCACCTTGATCTTATCCGTGGGCAGGTAGCCCTCCAACAGCTTAAGGGCGACGTAGTGGGAACCGGCGTGGAAGTTCACCGCCACCGGCACGTTTCCCAGGGTGCCCGGATAGTAGTGGGGCGAATCTGGATGCACCATGATGGCCTGGCTGGCCACCGCGGAGCGCAGGGCTACTACCTTGGCTCCGGCTTTGCTCTCGTAGGCCCGACGGACCTGACCCTCCTCTCAAGCCCGGTATATGGAAACCCGGCCTTCTTCAAAGGGGGTGTGCCCCAGGATGGGATCCACCGCTTCGGGGTTGTCGGTGTGTTCCACGACGCCGCTGGTGGGGGCATCGACAAACTCCATATCAATGCCTTCCGCCTCGAAAAATCCCCGGTCTTTCGCCACCAACCAGGGAAGGCTGAAGAGGGCGCCGTTGGTTTCGCTTACCACCTTTTTCATGCGGTGTTCCTCGTGTTCATGATGGGTCATATGAAAGCCCAGTCTAGCAGAACCGAATGTGGCCGGGCAATACCTAAAGGCGGGACTGGGTGGTGGTTTGGGCAAGGGTGGTCCGCCTTGACACTGATTTAGGGCTGCCGTAGTATCAGCCAAAACTCGGCCCATACTCGAAACGGCCCAGGCTACGGCCAAAAATCGCGATTCGGGAGACTCCATGAAGTTCGGACTTTTCATGATGCCTTTGCATCCTCCCTACCGTTCTTACGCCGACTCCTACGACCGCGACCTGGATTTGATCGTGACGGCCGATAAGCTGGGTTTCACCGAAGCCTGGATCGGCGAGCACGTCACCGAAAGGTGGGAGAACGCTCCGGCGCCGGACCTGCTTATCGCCAAGGCCCTGGCCATGACCGAGCGGATAATCCTGGCCACCGGGGTCACCCTGCTGGCCATTCACGACCCGGTGGAGTTGGCCCACCGCATCGCCATGCTGGACCACCTGGCCCGGGGCAGGTTCTACTGGGGCATCGGCGCCCGCGCCATTCCCACCGATCTTCAACTCTTCGGCCTGGACCCCAAAGAGGGCGCCATGATCCGGGAGCGTTCGGCCGAGGCCCTGGACGTGATACTGAAGATATGGGAGAACGAGGGCAAGTTTGAATACCACGGCAAGTACTTCGACATCACCGCTCCCGAGTTGGACCCAATTTTGGAGCGCGGAATGTACATGAAGCCGTTCCAGAAACCCCATCCGCCCATCGGCGTGGCGGCCACCTCTTTGGCGTCGGACTCGATACGCGTGGCCGGACAGCGGGGCTGGATCCCCATGAGCAGCTCCAACCTGGCGCCCCAGCACTTGAGGGGTCACTGGGAGGTGGTTGCCGAGGGCGCGGCCAGCGCCGGCCGGACCGCCGACCGCAAGCAGTGGCACATCGGCCGGGACGTTTTCGTGGCCGAGACCAACGAACTGGCCCGGGAGCGGGCGAGGGCGGTTTTGGGCCGCAACTACGTGGAGCACCAGCTTCCCAACCGCAAGGGCTCCGGCCTGCTGGCATCCTGTAAAGTGGACCCCAACATGCCCGACGAAGCGGTGGACGTGGACTACATGATGGATAATATCTGGATCGTGGGCGACCCGGAAGAGTGCGCCAAACGGATACGCAGCTTATATGAAGCGGTGGGAGGTTTCGGCACCCTGCTGGCGATAACCCAGGACCCCGATGAAGCCCAATGGGAGCACGACTGCCTGCGGCTTTTGATGGAGGAAGTGGGCCCAAGAGTAGCGGACCTGGGGTAATGGCCTAAAGGCCGGCGTGGCGTCCAGCAGCCCCGGCGCCGCCGGGGCTTTCCATTGGGGGGATACCGATAGTGATTCAGAAACCTCTGCCAAACCCGATACTGGGAGCGTTACATTGGTCCCATTAGTCCTGGTCATCGGGATATCGGCGGGTTTCTTTTCCGGCCTTCTGGGTCTGGGAGGGGGGCTGCTTATGACCCCTTTGTTCCTGTACGCTCCGGGGTGGGCCGGTATGAGCGCTTTGCCGGTGAAGCAGATCACCGGCCTGACCATGGTGCAGGGGTTCGCCGGCGCGGTTTCGGGTCTGACCAGGCACCAGTCCTACGGGTTCGTTTCCTGGCGGCTGGTCCGGTACCTGGGCGTGTCTGCGGGGGTTTCCGCCCTGGCCGGAGCCATTATCTCCCGCTGGGTGCCCGATGATGCCATCCTGGCCGTCTTCGGCGGCATGGCCCTGATCGCGGCGGCGCTGATATTTCTGCCAGGGCCCCGGAATGCAAATGGCAGGGAGGCGCAAGACCGATCGGGACCCAGCGAATTCAGCTTCAATGCGCCGCTGGCCCTTGCCTTGGGCGGCGTCATCGGATTTTCCGGAGGTCTGGTGGGGCAGGCTGGTTCTTTTCTGCTTATTCCCACCATGCTGTACGTGTTGCGCGTCCCCACCCGAATGGCCATCGGCAGCAACCTGGGGATCATCATGTTCTCGGCGGTGGCGGGGTTGGCAGGGAAACTGACCACCGCCCAGGTGCCCTTTGAGCTATCGCTGGTCATGGTGGCCGGGTCGGTCCCATCGGCCCAACTGGGCGC
>JADFPM010000206.1 GCA_022562335.1 Chloroflexota bacterium | reverse complement strand
CGTGGAAGCCGTAAAAGCGCATCCCTTCCAGGATGATGCTGTCCTGGGGGGTTGGGCTGTCAGCCATCGGCCTGCTGGATCCGTTCGGCCAGGGCCAATAGGTTCTGGGCCCGCTTGACCACCGGGACGTCGATCATCCGGCCGTCCAGCGACAGGGAACCCCTTCCCTGGGCCTCGGCCTCGTCCCACGCTTCCACCACCCGGCGGGCGTAGCCCACTTCTTCGACGGACGGACCGAACATCTCGTTGATTATCTCTATCTGGGAGGGATGGATGGCGAACCTGCCCGTGTATCCCAACCGGCGGCTGGTCTCAATGTCCTTGCGAAAGCCATCGGGGTCCCTGAACCCCACGAAAGGCGTGTCCAACGACCCAATCCTGGCGGCCCTGGCGGCGACGGCCACGGTGGCCCGGGCAAAGTAGATCTCTTCGCTGGTGTCGGTGCGTTGGACCCCCATGTCGTCGGTGTAATCCTCGGCCCCAAAGGCGATGGCTTCGATCCGGGGGGAGGCGGTGGCCAACTGGTAGGCGGTCAGGACCGCCCTGGCGTTCTCGATCCACGGGATCATCTTGATCTGACCCGGAGGAAGCCCGGCCGCGGCTTCCAGCGGACCGATGATATGGTCAACGTCCCGCAGGTCCCAGACCGTTTCGGCCTTGCCGACGCTTATGCCCGCCAGGTGGGGGCCAATGACCGCGGCCAACTCGGCTTGGGTCAGGCCCGTGTCCAGGGAATTCACCCTTACCATGACCCGCCGGCCTTTAGCGGCCAGCTTGGGCAGCCACTCCCGGGCCACCTCCCGGGCCGCGGCCTTCTCCCCCGGCGGCACCGAATCTTCCAGGTCCACCATGATGACGTCGGCCTTGAAATCGATGGCACGTTCCAACATGTTGGCCCGGTTCCCCGGCACGAATATCAAACTGCGTAATAGGTCCACGCCCGCTACTCCATGTCTCCCCAAAATAGTGCCGCTTGAAATCAACGTTCAGCGAATCAAACGGACTTGGACATCCAAATCCAGTGTGGCCCAAACCCGGTCAGCCGTCAGGGCGGGCACCCCCAACCTTTTGGCCAAACTCAAGCATGCCCGGTCCCCCATCGATAGACCAACCCGGCTCACCACAGGCCAAAGCTGAGCTTTCGATTCGGCGTCTTCGGCTGTGAAAGGGTATATTTGAAGTCCCAAAGACTCCATGTCCTCCCGTTTACCCGCAACCGCCAAACCGGCGGCCACGGCCCGCTGGAGGACCTCAGCCCAGTTGACGCTGGAAATGGCTGAACTGCTCAATAGAGGCCCGACCTCGGCAGCTCCGGCCTCTCCGTGGGAGAAAGCCGAAAGAGCTGAGGCATCTAATACGTAGGAAGGCGAGCCGTCGTAAATATCCGGCCCAGTCACTTTCCGGTTTCTTTCCGGGCTTCTTCCCGGCGTTGGGCGATCAATTCGTCTGCCATGTTGACTGTCTTGGGGACCTTGGCAAACCAGGACTGGACCCGCTCCAATACGTGTTCCCGGCTCTCAAGAACCAACCGTCCATCTTCAACCCTGATCAATAATTCTTCTCCGGGTTTGATCGACAGCGACCGCCGAATGCTGGCCGGGATGACTATCCGCCCCTGGGGACCGACCCGCACGGCAGTCGATTGAATCTTTCTCTGGAATCTGACCATGTCGAACCTACTATGTCACAAGAGCAAATGATGTGCCAGATAACCGAATGCTACTCCATGTCTCCCCAGGTGTCGCCCCATTTCACGTCTACTTTCAGGGTCACGTCCAGGTCTACGTAGGAGTCCAGGGCCGAGGGCATCTCTTCGTAGACCAATTCTTTAAGGGCATCAAGCTCATCCCTGGGCGCCTCGAAGACCAATTCGTCGTGGACCTGCAGCAACATCTTGGCCTTCATATCTCCCTGGTCCAGGCGGCGCTGGACCCGGATCATCGCCAACTTCATGATGTCGGCCGCCGTTCCCTGAATCGGCATATTTATGGCCATCCGCTCGGCCCCGCCCCGGATATTGAAGTTGGATGCGTTTATGTCCGGCACCAAACGACGGCGGCCCAGCAGTGTTTCCACGTACTGGTCTTGCCTGGTCTTGGCCTTCACCTCCTCCAGGTATCCGCTGATGCCGGGGTACTTGTTGAAGTAAGCCTCGATGAACCCGGCGCCCTCTTCCCGGGTGAACTCGGTCTGCTGGGCGATGCCGTGGGCCGAAAGGCCGTAGATGACGCCGAAATTCAGGACCTTTGCGATGCGCCGCTGTTCGGCATTCACGTCGTTCAGGGGCACGTCGAACATCAGGGAGGCGGTGGCCGAGTGGATGTCCTCGCCCCGGCGGAACGCGTCCAGCAGTCCCGGGTCCTGGGACATGTGGGCCAGCACCCGCAACTCGATCTGGGAGTAGTCGGCGGAAAAGAGGAACCAATCAGGCGCGTCCTGGGCCACGAAGGCCCGCCGTACCTGGCGGCCCGCCTCGGTGCGGATGGGTATGTTCTGCAAGTTCGGGTCGCTGCTGGATATGCGCCCCGTGGCCGAGCCGGTCTGGTTATAGCTGGTGTGGATCCGGCCCGTCCTGGGGTTTATCATCTCCGGCAGGGCATCCACGTAGGTCGATTTCAGCTTGGAGATCTGCCGGTACTCCAGTATGTAATCCACCACCGGATGCGCCCCTTTCAGCCCTTCCAGGGTGTTGGCATCGGTGGAAAAGCCGGTCTTGGTCCGCTTGGAATGGGGCAGGCCGATCTCTTTGAACAGCAGGTCGCTCAACTGTAGTGGTGAATTGATATTCACCGTGTGGCCGATGGATTTGTAAAGCTCCATCTCCACATTGTGCATCTGCTCGTTCAGGTCCCGGGACATTTCGTGGAGCACGCCGGCGTCCATCTTGATGCCGTGACGCTGCATGGTCACCAACACCGGCATCAACGGCATCTCCATCTCGTTCAACAGTTTGCCGAACCCCTTGTCGTGAACGGGACCTTCGAAGGAGTCCCTCAGCTGGCCGGTCATATCGGCGTCGGCCGCGGCGTACGGAACCGCCGATTCGATGTCCACCTGGTCGAAGGTGATCTGCTTGCGGCCGGCGCCGATGAGCTGGTTGATGGGCGTCATCTCCCGGCCCAAAACGTCCTGGGCCAGAGCCTTGAGGCCCAGGTGGCGTTCCCCAAGCAGGTGGGCGGCGATCATGGTGTCGAAATCCACGTTCCGGCAGGTGATGCCGTGGTTGGCCAGGACCGTGACGTCGTAATTGGCGTTGTGGGCGCATTTGGCCAGGTCTTCGGACTCCATCAGCGGCCTGATCTGGGCCAGAACGTGCTCCATGGGAAGCTGCTGGCCCTCCTTATGGCCCACGGGCACGTACCAGGCCCGGTTTGGCGAAATAGAAAAGCTCAACCCCACCAGGTCTGCCCGCATGGCGTCCAGGCTGGTGGTCTCGGTGTCGAAGGAGAAACCGCCGTTATCCCGTAATGCCGCCAGCATGGCCTGCAACTGCTCCTCGGTTTGGACGGCCTGATAATCCACGTCCACCGCCGCGGCGGGTGTGGAAGGTTTGTCGGCAACAGAGGCGCCGCCCTCCGCCGTGGCCGGGGCCGAAGCCGGCAGACGCGGGATGACGCTGAAGAATTCCAACTCGGTCAGCAGGTCCACCACCGCCTGGCGGTCATAGGCGCCGAAGCGGGAGGCATCCAGGTCCAGGTCCACGGGGACGTCCCGATCGATGGTGGTCAATATCCGGTTCTCAAAAGCCAGTTCCCGGTTTTCCTCCAGCGATTGCTTCACGCTTGGACGTTTGATCTCGTCCAGATTCTGGTATATCCCTTCCAGCGTCCCATAGTCGTTTAGAAGGCTGATCGCCGTCTTTTCTCCCACCTTGGGCACTCCTGGGATGTTGTCCGACGGGTCGCCCAACAGCGCCTTGAAATCCGGCTGTTGCGCCGCCGTCAGACCCGAATACCGGGCTACCAGTTCTGCCTCTCCGTACACCTTGCGGTCCCGGACGCTATGGAGATCGACCCGGACCAGCGGCGTGATGAGTTGGAAGGTGTCCCGGTCGCCGGTGAGGATCACCGTCTCAACCCCTAGCTCTTCGGCCCGCCGGGACAGGGTGCCGATAAGGTCGTCCCCCTCGTAGCCGTCCAACTCGAACACCGGCACGCCGAAGGCCGTCATCAACTGTTTGACCCGGCCGAACTGGGGGCGGAGTTCCACGGGCATCGGCGGCCTCTGGGCTTTGTAGTCCTTGAACCGTAGATGCCGGAAGGTTGGCGCATGGGTGTCGAAGGCGATGGCGCAATACGTGGGCTTCCAGTCCTGCAACGCCTTTAAAAACACGTTGGTGAAGCCCAATACGGCGGTGATATCCTCGCCGGTGGCCTTCACGGTAAGGTTCCCCTGCACCGAAATGGCGTGGTACGAGCGGTACACCATGGCATGCCCGTCCATCAGCATCAGCAGCGGCGTTCCCCCCGCCGGCTGTTCTTCGACTGGCTGTTCCAATCTTTCCGCTTCTTCCGCGCCAAATAGGGGCAGCGTCGTGTCCTTGGCTTGTGCCATAACAACACCTCACCGGTCCAAAACCGGGCTACGATACCGGCTACTATAATCGATTGGCAGGTCTCTGGCAGCATTATACAACAGGCGTGGACCGCCTTCAGCCCGTGCTTCGGCCCGCACTTCAGTTAGACGGCTTCAGGGCCTGTTTTCAAGCGGCGATGCCCGGTGCCCAGGTGACTGCGGCGGCAAGTCTGGCCATGCTACAATGGCCTCTAGCTATCCCAGGCGAGGGCCGGCCGGGACCGACACGAATGCCGATAAACGATTACCGATGCACCGATTGCCAGGCAGTTTCCACCCTGCTGACCTACAGCTATTCCGAACCGCCCTCCTGCAGTAAATGCGGCGGAGGTAAGCTGGACCGGTTGGTTTCCCGGTTTGCCTTCCACCAGTCCTGGGGCTCCAGTCTGAACTGGACGCCCAGCGGCGAGACGCTGAGGGACGTTGACGAAGA